>NZ_JASDCW010000002.1:0-257956 GCF_030407685.1 Planococcus sp. APC 3906
TTATATTTTTTGCCTTAATTAATTCTCCAATGCCATGCTTCCATAGCTCAGCAGGTAGAGTGCTTCCATGGTAAGGAAGAGGTCACCGGTTCGAATCCGGTTGGGAGCTTATTTTTACAAAGAAGTTTCTGTAAAAAGATTAAGCAAAAAATGATCAAGGCCCCTTGGTCAAGCGGTTAAGACACCGCCCTTTCACGGCGGTAACACGGGTTCGAATCCCGTAGGGGTCACCATTATGGAGGATTAGCTCAGCTGGGAGAGCATCTGCCTTACAAGCAGAGGGTCGGCGGTTCGATCCCGTCATCCTCCACCATGTTTTTTTTTCAGGTAAATAGCGGTGGGGTAGCGAAGTGGCTAAACGCGGCGGACTGTAAATCCGCTCCTTCGGGTTCGGCAGTTCGAATCTGCCCCCCACCACCAGTTTTATATCAGGCATTGGGGTATAGCCAAGCGGTAAGGCAACGGGTTTTGATCCCGTCATGCCCTGGTTCGAATCCAGGTACCCCAGCCATTTTTTATGAGCCATTAGCTCAGTTGGTAGAGCATCTGACTTTTAATCAGAGGGTCGAAGGTTCGAATCCTTCATGGCTCATCTTTTATTCCTTGCGCCTGTTCAGCGCGGGGCCTTAGCTCAGCTGGGAGAGCGCGTCGCTGGCAGTGACGAGGTCAGGGGTTCGAGCCCCCTAGGCTCCATTGTTCCATGTGTATTTGTACTATCCATGTGTAAAAAGGCCGTATCCATTCAATTGGATGCGGCCTTTTTTTAGTTTCCGATGTATTCCGATTGCGGCCGGAATATGACATTGTCGCTTTGCTGCTCAAGAACATGTGCAGTCCATCCGACGATGCGGGCAATGCTGAAGGAAGGCGTGAACAGTTCCGGCGGCATGTCGATCGAGCGCATGATGGCGGCGGCATAGAATTCGACATTCGTGTGCAGCGCGCGTCCCGGTTTATGGAGGTTCAGCAACCGGATGATTTCGGTTTCAGCGGCCGTCGCGAGGTCGAGCCATTCGTCTTCACCTTGCAAAGCCAGGCATTGCTTGCGGAGGATGATCGAACGCGGGTCCTCGGTGCGGTAAATGCGGTGGCCGAAGCCCATGATTTTTTCTCCATGGTCGAGCTTGGTCCGGATGACGCTTTCGATGCGGTCCGGCGTCTGGATTTCCTCCAGCAAGTCGATGACGCCGGAAGGAGCTCCGCCGTGCAAAGGGCCTTTCATCGTTCCAAGTGCGGAAGTAATGGCTGCGACCATATCGGATTCTGTGGACACGGTGACGCGTGCAGCGAACGTGGACGCATTCATGCCGTGCTCCATGGTCAGTTTCAAATAAGTGTCCAAAGCTTCAATGTGCACATTTAGCGGCTCCTGGCCGTTCAGCATCCACAGGAAGTTCGCAGTGTGGCCGAGATCTTGGCGCGCTTCTACGGGCTTCAGGCCGTGTTTTAGGCGATAAAGCATAGCAGCCATCACCGGAAGTGCTGCGGTCAGTGCAAGTGCTTGGCCTTTCGGGCTGCGCAAGCCGAACTCGCGGCTGCTGAAAGCGGAGACGAGCGTCCGCAGGTTGTCCATGATCGAAACATCGGCCGGCAGCAATTCTGCAATCGCTGTTACGTGTACGGGCAAGATGCGTTCTTTTTTCAGCTCCTCCACGAGTGCATGCAATTCATCTTTTTCCGGCCATGCACCGTTCCACAGGAAAAATGCGGTTTCTTCAAACGTTTTTCCTTCGACAGCCTGGTCCACCAGCAGTCCGCGGTACTTCAGCTCGCCTTTATCCCCATCGACCGAGGCTATTTTCGTTTGTACAGCTATTACGCCTTTCAAGCCTTTTTGGAACATATGAATTCCTCCTTTTTTATTAGCATACGCCGAATCTTTGATAATGAAAATTAAAGATATATAATTAAATCAATCAAAATACTTAATTGAGGGAGAGGGAAGTATGGAATTGGCGTGGCTGAAAACGTTTGTTGATGCTGCTGAAACAGGGAATTTCCGCAAGACGTCGGAGCGCTTGCTGATGTCACAGCCGAATGTCACGGTGCATATTAAGTTATTGGAGGAATCGCTGGGCATCGCGCTTTTTAAACGGGAAAAGAACAGAGTGGCGCTGACGGAAGCGGGCAGGCAATTCAGACCGCAGGCACTGGGGGTGCTCAATCAACTGGAGGAAAGCATCGAAGGTCTTCATGCGTTTGAACAAGGCTACCGGCAGAAATGGGTATTGGCAATTTCGCCACTGATGGCGGAAACGGTGCTGCCGTATATACTGAAGTCGTTCATGCGGGACCATCCGGACATTGAGCTGGTTATCCGCGTAGAAGAGTCAGAAGGGATCGAAGAGCTTGTGGACAGCGGAGAAGTATCTGCGGGACTTTCTGCTCTGCCTTCCGTGAGGCGCAGCGTCATTCACGAAACGGCCTACCGCGACCGTCTGTTGTTCATCCTGCCTAGGGATGCATACGACGACGAGGGCGGGCCTGCGATTTCAATTGAAACGGTGCTGCAATCCGGTTTTCTCTTTACCCACCACCATCCGGTCTTTTGGGAGGAATTGCTGTTGAAGCTGCGCCGGGGCATACCGGGACTTCGGACGATGAAAGTGACGCAAGCCCATATCGCCAAACGCTTTATCCAGGAAGGGCTTGGCATGTCATTTCTGCCAGCTTCGATGGTGCGGCGCGAATTGATCGAAGGCAGGCTGATGGATGCCCATTTCGATTTGTTTCCGCTTCCTGAAATTTTGACTTATTATTTAGTGAAGGAGATGGGCGCATTGGAGCGTGAATTTTTAGCACGCATTCAAGCGGTCCATTTCAGCTAGAAGGGGTGATTTGCACTGATGGAACATTCAGGGGTACGTCTAAGGACATTGGAACACAGCGATATACCGGCTTTGTGGGAACTCCATACACCGGCTATTTTTGAGCATATGCTGACGAAAGTGCAGAGTTTCGATGAGATGAAAGTGTGGCTCGAGGCAGGAATCGGCCGCAGCGATGTGCTGGGCTTTGCCGTAGAAGACATGGATACTGGAAGAATCATCGGCACGACACGGATTGCCATGATCGACCACAACAACAAGAACTGCGAAATCGGTTCTACTTTCTACGCGGAATCCGTACAGCGCAGCCATGTCAATACAGCGGTAAAAACGATGATGCTGGCGCATTGCTTCGAAGAAATGGACATGATCCGCGTACAATTCAAGACCGATGCGGAAAATCACCGTTCCCAAAGAGCGCTGGAAAGGCTCGGTGCTGTCAAAGAAGGCGTGATCCGCAATGAACGGATCCGGTCGACAGGAAAACCTAGGGATGCCGTGATGTACTCGATCATCGACAGTGAATGGCCTGAAGCTAAAAAACGATTGATTGAAAAAATGAATAAATATACTTGATTTTGTCAGGTTGAGCCATTGCAACAAGAGAAGTTACAATGGACTTAGACTTCAAAGGGGGTATAAAATAATGAATAAAAAGAACATCTCGATTATTGGTGTACCAATGGACCATGGACAAAACCGCCGCGGCGTCGACATGGGGCCAAGCGCAATCCGCTATGCGGGCGTTGTAGACCGCATTGAAAGCCTGGGCTACTCGGTGAAAGATGAAGGGGACATCCAAATCGGACAGGCAGACGGCAAACTTGATGCTGACACGAATTTGCGCAATTTGAGGATTGTCACGGAAGCGACTGAAGCGTTGGGTGCGAAAGTCTTTGAAGTGGCAGAAGCGGGCAATTTCCCACTCGTACTTGGTGGAGACCACAGCATTGCCATCGGCACATTGGCCGGAATTTCTGAACGCCATGAAAACTTGGGCGTCATTTGGTACGACGCGCACGCCGACATGAACACGAGCGACACATCACCATCGGGCAACATCCATGGCATGCCGCTTGCAGCAAGCTTCGGCCTTGGCCATGAGCAATTGACGCATATCCGCGGCTATTCACCGAAAGTGAAGCCGGAGAACATCGTCATCATCGGTGCGCGTTCGGTTGACCCGGGAGAACGTGAATTGATCAAAGAACGCGGCATCCGCGTATACAGCATGCACGAAATCGACAGCATGGGCATGCACGCAGTCATCGATGATGCAATCCAGTACTTGAAAGAAGAACGCCGTACGGATGCTGTACATTTATCGCTTGACCTCGACGGCATCGATCCAATGTACACGCCAGGCGTCGGTACACCGGTTCCAGGCGGCATCACGTACCGCGAAAGCCATTTAGCGATGGAATTATTATTCGATGCTGGAATTATCACTTCTGCGGAATTTGTGGAAGTCAATCCGATTCTAGACGAGAAAAACCGCACAGCGGATGTTGCTGTCGCGCTGATCGGCTCCTTATTAGGGGAAAAACTACTATAAAACAGGCGAAAGCCTGTTTTTTTTTTATGGGCTTTTTTATTCAGTGAAATTGAAATAAGATGGGATTTTCTGGGCGAGATTTGTTAGGATAGAAGTTGAGAAATAAAATGAAACTTTATGAAAAGTAATCCGTATATAAAAGACAGCCGCATAGGCGGAGGGAAATGAGAGCATGGATGCTTTAGTGAATAAACGAATAAAACAAGTGTTAAAAGGGGATCAACAGGCATTTGCAGAGATTGTTGAATTGTACCAGCACCAGCTGTTCCAAATTTGCTATCGCATGCTTGGCAATCGGCACGAAGCGGAAGACATTGCCCAGGAAGCTTTCACGCGCGCCTATGTAAATTTGCACACCTTTGACCAGCAGCGGAAGTTTTCAACATGGCTTTACCGCATTGCGACAAACTTATGCATTGACCGGATCCGCAAGAAAAAGCCGGATTACTACCTCGACGCAGAAGTACGCGGCACAGAAGGGCTGAATATGTACTCGTCGATTGCGAACGAGGACCAACTTCCTGAAGAAGAATTGATGAGGATGGAAGTGCAGGAACGGGTACAATATGAAATTAGCCGCTTGCCAGATAAGTACCGTGCCGCTATTGTATTAAAGTATATTGAAGAATTGCCGCTGGCGGAAATCAGCGAAATTTTAGATTTGCCGCTTGGTACCGTGAAAACGCGTATACACCGGGGGCGAGAAGCTCTTCGGAAGCAATTGAGCAATTTGTAGGAGGCGAGCACGATGACGACGTGTCCGGAAGAAATCATCCGATTCATGGATGATTATTTAGACGGGGATTTAAATCCTGAAGATGAAGCGGTGCTGAAAGGCTATTTGGAAAGCTGCAGCGATTGCCGCAAGATGTACCATGAATTGACCAAAACGATTGCCTTAGTGCAAAGTGCTTCGCATATACAGGCGCCTGCCAGTTTTGTCCAGAAGACGATGGAGCGGCTGCCGAAAGAAAAGAAACGCGGCAGTGCCCAGCGCTGGTTCAGGCAGCACCCGTTCGTAACAGCAGCAGCGTTATTCATCTTGATGATGAGCGCAGCGCTGTTTACGAGTTTCAATGAAGACCAGCAATTCGCATTCACCAAACAGCCGAATCTGCAGGTAGAAGGCGAAACGGTCATTGTACCGGAAGGAATGGTCGTCGACGGCGATCTGACCATCCGCAATGGCGATTTGAGGGTCGAAGGCGAACTGAACGGCGACGTGACAATCGTCAACGGACAGTACATGGCTTCGAGCGGTGTAATCACCGGTGAAATCGAAGAAATCGACCAGATTTTCGAATGGCTATGGTACGGCATCAAGGAAGTTTCAAAAGATGCTGCTGCTATTTTCAGCAGCGCCGATAATGAAGACCAATAGAACCTATCCTTCCGGGGATAGGTTTTTTCTTTCGGGGCAAGTGAAATCGGGTTATGATATACTAAAGTATATGCAGATGTTGAAAAGCGAGGGTTGCAGATGCCGTTTTTGGATAATTTAACAAATCAAACACCACTCGAACTTTTAGTGAATGTCATTGATATTTTATTAGTATGGTTCGTTGTCTATAAATTGATCACCCTCATCAAAGGGACGAAGGCTGTCCAGTTATTGAAGGGGATATTCTTCATCGTCATTGCGTATCTGATTACCCAAGCCCTCAATTTGGAGACGCTCGGCTGGATTATGCAGCAAGTGCTGAATTGGGGCTTTTTGGCGATCATCATTATTTTCCAGCCGGAAATGCGCCGTGCATTGGAGCAGTTGGGGCGAGGAAAGCTATTTTCCAGCAGCACGCTGAATGAAGAATCCGAGCGCAACCGATTGATTGAAGCGATGGTCAAGTCGGTCAGCTATATGGCAAAACGCCGCATCGGTGCGTTAATCTCAATTGAACGCGAGACGGGATTGAGTGAATACATCGAAACGGGAATTCCGATGAACTCCGACATTACGTCAGAGTTGTTGATCAATTTGTTCATTCCCAATACACCTTTGCACGATGGTGCAGTGATCATCCAACGCAACCGGATTGCAGCGGCGGCTTGCTATTTGCCGCTGTCAGAAAGCCCTTTTATCTCAAAAGAGCTGGGAACGCGCCACCGGGCAGCGCTTGGCATCAGTGAAGTGACAGATGCCATTACAGTCATTGTCTCAGAAGAGACGGGCGCAATCAGCCTGACAGCCAATGGCGATCTGCACCGCAACTTATCGCTTGAAGATTTTGAAGCGAAATTGCGCAGAATCTGGTTCGGAGCCGAACAGCAGCAGCAAGCGGATTCTTCCTGGTGGAACTGGAGGGGAAAAAAGAATGGATAATTTGATGGACAGCCCATGGTTTTTACGGATTATGGCATTGTTGCTCGCATTCCTGCTATTCTTTTCCGTTAAAGCGGCTGATGATACGAATAGCGCCGTCGACAGCGGAACAATTACTGAAAAAATTGAAGATGTGGCATTGGAAGTTTATTACGATGACACCAATTTAATGGTCAGCGGCCTGCCTGAAACGGTCGACTTGACGATTTCAGGTCCGACGAGCGTCGTGCAGACTACGCGCCAATTAAAGGATTTCACATTATTCGTCGATTTGCGTGACTTGGAAATGGGCGAACACCGTATTTCGATTCAGACAGAGAATTTATCTGAGCAATTGCGGGTGCAGATGGATCCGGCATTTGTCGAAATCAATATCGAAGAACGGGTAAGCCAGGAATTCCGCATCGATCCGGAATTGAACGAACGCCTTCTTGCGGAAGGCTTCGTGCTCGAAAGCATGGTGGCAGATCCGAATTCCGTGACCGTCACCGGTCCGAAAAGCGTCATCGATTCAATCAGCTTCGTCAAAGCGACCATCACAGGTGAACCCGGCATCAACGAGTCATTTGAAACAGAGGCGCGCGTGCGGGTGCTGGCCAATGATTTGACGAAGTTGGAAAATGTCACGATTGAGCCTGAAGCGGTCCAAGTAGCAGTCGGCATCGAAGAATACAGCAAGGAAGTGCCTGTTGCGCTGAGCCAAAGCGGCGAGCCGCCAGCGGGCATCATCATCAATTCACTTGAACCCTCAGTAGAGAATGTGCGAATTTACGGACCGAAAAACATCGTCGATGAGATTGCGGAATTACCGGTAGAGGTTGATGTGGCAGACATCACCGCAGCTAATACAGAGCTCGATATCGATTTGCCGTTGCCAAACGGAATCACTTCACTGGATCCGGAAAAAATCACAGTCGAAGCGGATATAACGGTCGAGAATGAACTTGAGCTGCCTGAAGGCGCTTGAAGTCTGCCGCCTTCAGAAAAAAACCTTTCTTGAATTTTGCTGTTTTGCACAAAATGCATTAAAGTATAAAAATGGATTATTCTGTAACGAAGATAGAGTCAAAAGGAGAGAACATAATGGGTAAATATTTTGGAACTGATGGTGTGCGAGGTGTAGCTAATAGCGAACTGACACCTGAATTAGCTTTTAAATTAGGACGTTTCGGCGGATATATTTTAACAAAGAGCTCTAAAGAAAAGCCGAAGGTATTGATCGGCCGCGATACGCGGATTTCAGGGGAAATGCTTGAAGGCGCTTTGGCTGCAGGCTTGCTGTCAGTAGGGGCGGAAGTTATGCGCCTCGGCATCATCAGCACTCCGGGAGTTTCTTATTTGACGCGTGTCATGAGCGCTGAAGCAGGCGTCATGATTTCAGCTTCGCATAACCCGGTAGAAGACAACGGCATCAAATTTTTCGGATCGGACGGCTTTAAATTGTCCGATGACCAAGAAGCGGAAATCGAAGCGCTTCTGGACAGCGAAGAAGATCTATTGCCGCGTCCGACAGGCGGCGACCTTGGCAGCATTACGGATTATTTCGAAGGCGGTCAAAAATACATCCAGTATTTGAAGCAGACCGTGGACGAAGAGTTTACGGATATCCATGTAGCGCTGGATTGCGCACACGGTGCGACTTCCACATTGGCAACGCATGTTTTCGCAGATTTGGATGCTGACATCTCCTCAATGGGGGCTTCACCGAATGGCTTGAACATCAACGATAAAGTGGGCTCAACGCACCCTGAAAAATTAGCGGAATTGGTATTGGCTAAAAATGCTGACATCGGCCTTGCGTTTGACGGCGACGGCGACCGATTGATCGCCGTGGATGAAAAAGGCAAGATTGTCGATGGCGACCAGATCATGTACGTCATCGCGAAATATTTGCACGGTGAAGGCCGTTTGAAAAAGAACACAGTTGTTTCCACGGTTATGAGCAATATGGGCTTTTACAAAGCTTTGGAAGAGCACGGAATGGAAAGCAGACAGACCGCTGTCGGCGACCGCTACGTGGTGGAAGAAATGAAGAAAAACGAATACAATTTGGGCGGCGAGCAATCAGGCCACATCATTTTCCTGGATTACAATACAACCGGAGATGGCTTGTTGACGGGCCTTCAATTGGTGAACATCATGAAAGTGACCGGCAAGAAATTGTCGGAGCTTGCAGGAGAGATGACAATTTTCCCTCAGAAATTGGTGAATATCCGCGTCACAGATAAGCACGCGGTAACCGACAATGCGAAAGTCGCTGCGAAAATCGCAGAAGTCGAAGCGGAAATGGGCGGCAACGGCCGTGTGCTCGTGCGCCCATCCGGGACAGAGCCATTGGTGCGCGTCATGGTTGAAGCATCGACTGCTGAAGCTTGTGAAGAATACGTGGAACGCATCGCTGAAGTCGTGCGTGCAGAAATGGGCATGAAATAAAATAACTTAGGGAAAGCTCTTGCAAGCCATGGAAATGGCTTGCAAGAGCTTTCTTTTTTTATCGCCAATAAAAAAAAGCGCATCCAAAAAGAAAGGGGGCATAAAGAGCCTCGCAACGGTGCTGAAGCCCCATTTCAATGGGGTTTCATTGACTTCCCAAGTGTTAGGAGGTATGATGAAATTGCCTGTTTGAGGCCGCAGAAAAAGGGGGATAGTAAAGCGTACAAGGAAAATAGTTGAAGCGCCTGTACTGGAAAAATCGGATGGATAAATCAGTTTCCAGTAGACGAGGAGGAGGAGTATCGATGTTTCGGCGGATACCTCCCGGCCGCGAAGCCCGGTCGTAATATCTTGCACCCAAAACAGCTGAGCGATCGGCTGGACAACGGTGGAGATGGGCTCATCGGAAGCGTTTGCGAACGTAAGCAAACGCTCATTTTGACTTGAAAATGGAGGAATTTAAACATGTGTGGAATTGTCGGTTATATTGGAGAAAATGATTCAAAGGAAATTTTGTTAAAAGGATTGGAACGATTGGAATACCGCGGATACGATTCAGCGGGCATTGCAGTGCGCGGCGGAGAAGGCGTCACAGTATTCAAAGAAAAAGGCCGCATTGCTGATTTGCGTGCAATCGTAGCAGATGAAGTAGTCGGCACAACTGGAATCGGGCATACGCGCTGGGCAACTCACGGCAAGCCGAATAAAGTGAATGCTCATCCACACCAAAATACGTCAGACCGTTTCACGATTGTCCATAACGGCGTTATCGAAAACTACCACCATTTGCAGCGCGATTATTTAGCTGGAATGGAAATGGAATCCGATACGGATACAGAAGTCATCGTCCAGTTGATCGGCAAGCTTGTTGCAGAAGGCATGACAACAAAAGAAGCATTCAGCAAAACGTTGACATTGCTTAAGGGTTCATACGCAATCGCGTTATTGGACGCTGAAGAAGCGCAGACAATTTTCGTTGCGAAAAACAAGAGCCCATTGCTTGTTGGACTTGGTGAAGGCTTCAACGTTGTCGCAAGTGATGCAATGGCAATGCTTCAAGTTACCGATCAATTCGTGGAATTGATGGACAAAGAAATCGTCATCGTCCGCAAAGACAGTGTTGAAATTTCAACGTTGGACGGCGAAGTGATCAACCGCCAGCCGTTTACAGCGGAAATTGACATGAGCGATATCGAAAAAGGGACATACCCTCATTATATGTTAAAAGAAATTGACGAGCAGCCTGCAGTTATGCGTAAAATCGTCCAAGCCTACCAGGACGGCGAAGACCAATTGACGATCCAGCCGGAAATTCTGGATGCGATGAAAAATGCAGACCGTATCCACATCATTGCAGCAGGTACAAGCTACCACGCTGGTTTAATCGGCAAAGAATACATCGAGAAAATGGCGCAAATTCCAGTAGAAGTGCATGTAGCGAGCGAATTCGGCTATAACATGCCGCTTCTGTCTGAAAAACCATTGTTCATCTTTATCTCACAATCAGGCGAAACGGCTGACAGCCGCCAAGTTCTTGTGAAGATCAAAGAATTGGGCCACCCGTCATTGACGATCACAAACGTTGCCGGTTCTACGCTTTCACGCGAATCGGATTACACGTTATTGTTGTACGCAGGCCCTGAAATTGCCGTTGCGTCGACAAAAGCATACACAGCCCAAATCGCTGTGTTGTCGATTTTGTCAGCTGTAACAGCACAGTCCAAAGGCCTTGATATCGGCTTTGACCTTGTGCAGGAACTGGGAATTGTGGCAAACGCAATCCAAGCCCAAGTGGACATGAAAGAAGAAATGGAGCAAATCGCCCGTGACTTCCTTTCAACTACACGCAATTGCTTCTTTATCGGCCGCGTAATGGATTATTTCGTGGGCCTTGAAGGCGCATTGAAACTGAAAGAAATTTCGTATATCCAAGCAGAAGGTTTTGCCGGCGGCGAATTGAAGCACGGAACGATCGCTTTGATCGAAGAAGGCACACCGGTCATCGCTCTTGCAACACAAGAAGCGGTGAACCTGAGCATCCGCGGAAACGTCAAAGAAGTAGCGGCACGCGGCGCTCACCCATGCATCATTTCAATGGAAGGCTTGCAGGAAGAAGGCGACAGCCTTGTGCTTCCGAAGGTCAATGAATTGCTGTCACCGCTTGTTTCGGTTATCCCGATGCAGCTGATCAGCTATTACGCAGCGCTTCACCGCGATTGCGACGTTGACAAGCCGCGTAACTTGGCGAAATCCGTTACAGTCGAATAAAATCATGTATATAAGAAGACGTTCGCAAAGTGGCTAGCCACTTTTGCGAACGTCTTTTTTTAGGTTCTGGAATAGAAAAAGCCAGCCCTCTGCTAAGAGAGGGCTGACACATTTTTCATAGCCTATAGTTCCGCCTGAATGAAGAACTGCGATTGTACGTAATTATAAGTCACTTTGGAAAAGTCGAAAGGCTGGCCATTGCTTAAGTGGAAAATGGATTCCACATAAAGTTTGGGATCGCCTTCTTTCAGCTCTAGGTACTGGGCTTCTTCAGCGGTCAATTTGTCGACATGGAGAAATGTATCGGCAAATCCGATGCTCAAGCCCAACCCTTCCGTAATGTAATTGAAGATCGATTCGGTGATGATTTCTTTGTTCAAATAAGTGACAATCGATTTAGTGAAATACGACTCTTCGAGGCATAGCGTCTGTCCGTGGATAAAACGGATTCTTTTGACGTAATAGACATCGTCATCGGTGCTGATATTCAAATTCAGCGCAGCTTCTTTTGTCGGCTTTCGGACATCGAGCGCAATCACTTTAGAGGCAAGCTGAAATTCTTCCAGCATTTTTTTAAAGCCTTGATTCGACAGCAGGCTGATATAGCCATTTCTTTTATGCCTTCGGACAAAAATGCCGCTGCCCCGAACTTGGAACACGACCCCTTTTTTCTCCAACAACTCCAATGCTTTCGTCACGGTGCTTTTGCTGACATTGAATTGGCGCATCAAATCCTGCAGCACCGGAAGCTTGGCGCCTTGCTGGAGCTTATGCTCTTCTATGTAATTTTCTAGTTCGTCTGCAATGTGCTGATATTTTAACATGGGCATACCTCTTTGCTTTATGGTCTGAAAGATAATCGAATTATACCATATAATGCACTAGTGCTCATCTAATCAAATATAACACTCACAATATAATTGTTTGATACTTGATTAATTAGACCGGTACAATTAAGATGGAGGAGTATTCAAATAAAACACGGAAAGTCTTCAAAGAAGGAGAGAGATAAAATGAGTAAATTACCGAATGATTTTTTATGGGGCGGCGCTTTAGCGGCCCACCAATTTGAAGGAGGATGGGACCAGGGCGGAAAAGGGCCGAGCGTTGTTGACGTTATGACGGCGGGCGCGCACGGCGTAGCCCGGGAAATAACCGATACAGTTGAAGCTGACAAATTTTACCCGAACCACGAAGCCATTGATTTCTACAGCAAATACAAAGAGGATATCGCTCTGTTTGCTGAAATGGGCTTGAAATGCCTGCGTACATCCATCGCTTGGAGCCGGATTTTTCCGAAAGGCGACGAAGCGGAGCCGAACGAAGAAGGCTTGAAATTCTACGACAATGTGTTCGATGAATTGCTGAAGCACGGAGTCGAACCGGTCATCACGCTGTCCCATTTTGAAATGCCGCTGCATTTGGCTCGGGAATACGGCGGATTCAGAAGCCGCAAAGTAGTGGACCATTTCGTCAAATTCGCGGAAGTTTGCTTTGCCCGCTATCAGGACAAAGTGAAATACTGGATGACCTTCAATGAGATCAACAACAAGATGGACGTCAATAACCCGATATTCTTATGGACCAACTCAGGTGTGATTGTCGAGGAGGGTGAGAATGCGCGGGAAGTGATGTACCAAGCGGGTCATCATGAACTGATTGCAAGCGCACTTGCCGTATCAGCCGGAAAAGCCATCAATCCTGAATTCAAGATCGGGGCCATGGTTTCCCATGTGCCGATTTATCCGTATTCTTCAAACCCTGCGGATGTGATGCTGGCGGAAGAAGAAATGAGGCAGCGTTATTTCTTCCCGGATGTCCACGTGCGCGGCTATTACCCGAGCTACGTGTTGAAAGAGTTTGAACGGGAAGGCTATATAATCCAAATGGAGCCGGGGGATGACGACATCCTGCGAAACGGCATAGTGGATTATTTAGGATTCAGCTATTACATGTCCACAACGGTGAACAGTGCTGTTCAAAATGGCAATCACGGCAATATTGTGACGGGCGGATTGCCAAATGTTGTAGAAAATCCATACATCAAATCAAGCGACTGGGGCTGGGCGATCGATCCGACGGGATTGAGGTATGCATTGAACCGCCTTTACGACCGCTACCAGATTCCGTTATTCATCGTCGAAAACGGCTTTGGCGCAATTGATCTAGTCGAAGAAGACGGCTCAATCCATGACCCGCAAAGAATTGCCTACTTGAAATCCCATATCGAAGCATTGGAAAAAGCCGTGATTTACGATGGCGTTGATCTGATGGGCTATACGCCATGGGGCATCATTGATATCGTGTCGTTCACAACCGGCGAGATGAAAAAACGCTACGGCATGATTTACGTCGACCGCGATAACGAAGGGAATGGCTCGATGAAGCGTTCCAAGAAGGATTCGTTTGAATGGTATAAAAAAGTGATTGAGACGAATGGCGAGGAATTATAAGAAGGCTGTCTATATTGAACGAAAGAAGAGGTATTTTGAACACCGCTTCGGACGCTTTGGGCATGGCTCCTGTAATAAGCCGGGAAGAACACCCGTCTTATAGCTAAGACCTTTCTGCTTCTGCATCGCTTCGCTAGCTTCGAAGCAAAGGAAATGACCAAATTCTATTTGGCCATTTCCTTGCCTAGCCCTTTGACGCGCCTCCGCTAAGGTATCTCTCGATATAGTATTAAAAGAATTTCAAAACCTTGAAAAGGAAAAGCATTCGTAAAGTGTGAAGTCACTTTACGAATGCTTTTTTTGTCGTATTATGGAAGAAGAGAGTGCGTGAAACAGGGGGAGTTATTTATGAAAATCCAGATTATTGGCGGGTCCGGTACGGGAAAGACTACGTTGGGGGAATATATCGGTGAAAGAGAAGGTGTGAGATGGATCGATACCGATCGCTATATTTGGAAAGGCGATGGCTTCATCGAAAGCTATGCTGTGGAAGAGCGCTTGGCGATGTACCGGCGGGACATGGAATCTTCAGAAGGCTATGTGGCTTCGGGTTCGGTTTATGCCTGGTGCAAAGAGGGCTTCAATGACCGGGAGCTGCTGGTTTTTCTTTTTCTTGATGAAGATCTCCGGCTGCAACGGCTGCGCGCGAGGGAAGCCGAGCGGAACAGCCCATTTTCGCTTAATGAAAAAGGAGAAATGACGAATGAGTTTTTGGAATGGTGCCAGACGTATTTGAAAGCTGAAGACAAGGAAATGGTCGGAACGTATGCGGAGCATGCCCATCAAATGGCGATAGCCAAGAGCCCGGTGCTGAAGCTCGACAGCTCATGGCCGATTGAAGAGCTCCACGCCAGGATCATGGCAGCCTATAAGCTTTCTGCAAAAAAGCGGGGCGGACGCCGCGATCAGGATGAGGCATAAAAAAGCCCGGATTTCCGCTAACGGATTCCGGGCTGTCGATCAATTAATAGAAGAGGTCAGTTTTTGCATCATGGCTTCATCCATGGGACCGACAACTTTCTTCTGGATGATGCCTTCGGTGTCGATGATGTAAGTGGTCGGAATCGTCACGGCCTGGTATTGTGGCCCGAGCTGTCCGTCGCGGTCCATTGGGATCGGAAACGTCAGGCCGAATTCCTCAACGAATGCCTGGACCGATTCCTCGCCTTTATCGATGCTCGTCAAATTGACAGCGAGCACTTCGATTCCCTGGTCTTTATTGTCTTCATAGAATTTTTGCATATGCGGCATTTCGGCTTTGCAGGGCGGGCACCAGGTGGCCCAGAAGTTCAAGATGACTTTTTTGCCGCGGTAATCCGACAGGCGGACCGCTTCGCCATCCAACGACGTAAGCACGAAGTCCGGAGCGGCTTCTCCTTCTGCCGGCGCAGACGAGTCAGCAGTATTAGCAGCTCCGCTGGCCACGGGTTGGGCTGGCTTTTCTTCGGCAAAAGACGGTCCGAGGAAATTGACAGCCGCAATGGCAAGCAGCAAAACGATGATGGCGATGGACAATGTGTTTTTATTCATTGATGATGACCTCACTTTTTCGGAATCGTGCCAAGGCAAATGCGGTAAGGGCAAGCCAGCTGAAGGTCAGCGGCTCAACCGAGAAGAGCGGCTGGAACAGGCTCAAGCTCAACAGCTCAGCTAGGACGAATAAAATATAGATTTGTGTGCTGCCAGCAATGGCTCTTTTGCGGGAAATGTAGAGGAAGGCGGTAATGCTGACAAAAAGAATCGTATGGAGAACAGAAGCCGCCAATTGCTGTTCAAGCATGGCAAGCGCAGCTTCAAATCCGACAAAAAACAGCAGCAGGACTGGCAGAGCATCCCGGGAAAGGGCGGCGTGTTTTTTTACGGCCATCCATAGGTAAACGGCAAGCGCAGCTAATGCCAGCATATGGCCGGACGCACCGCCGTTAAAGTACAGCACGGACATTGGAAAGTTCATGAATTCCTCAAAGTTAAAAAGGATATAACTTGCTTTCCAGACCAAAAAGTATAAAGTGAACGCGTTCCAATACCATTCACCGATTTTTTCACCGCTGATGATGCGCCAGGCGACAGCGGAAACGGCAAGGGCAATGAGGGTGGCAATCCACACAGCAGGCATTGTGATGCTGCCGATTTGGTACAAAGTCATTTCGGAACACTCCTTATTCAACACAATTATATACAGTATGGGGTATATAGCAGGCGAGATGCAAGAACTTAAGATTGGCAGCGCCGCTTTAAAGGATTCCGCCTCGGCAAAATCGAAAGTAAAGAAGATAGCATCGCATATTAAATGAGAAAATCAGCAAAGAAGGTTGATGGCATGAAAGCATCGGATGAAATTTTGGAAGTCTGGAACCGCTTTGATGGATTCCCGATGGAAACCTTGACGAAGGCTTGGTTTTTCAAAAGAACCGATCGACAAAAGCAGCGTACTGTTGAATTGATGAAGCAGCACCGCCAGCAATATAACATTACGGGGAATTGCTTTGATCTGGCTTTGTGGCTGTTGGACGAATTCCGGAAAGAAGGGATTAAGGCTTATCCGGTCGGCAGCGAATTGGGGAGCGAGGAAGCTCATGCGGCAGTAGTGGCAGTAGACAAGAGAAACCGGCGCTATTTATGCGACCTTGGCGACCAATGGCTGCAGCCGGTACTGTTGGATGCAGACGATCCGGCCTTTAGCAGGGAAAGGCTCGCAGGTTTTTTCCCGGGAGCGGAAATACAAGTGTCCGCAGCACACCGCAGTGCAGAAGTCGTCTATCACCGGCCGGGAGGCAAACGGTCGCAGCAGGCCTATGACTTGGACCCAGTGGAGGACGGCGTGTTCTGGCAAGCTGCGGAATTTTCTCAAAACCATGTCTACCCGAAACCGCTTCTGGAAGTGCGCGTACCTTATAAAAATGAAACGGCGCATTGGGAGTTCGATGATTGGAAAAGCTTTCTCAGCACGTCAGAGGGTCTTTTCCCTGACCCTCCGGCAGCAGACCTTAGCGAATGGGCAGAACGGATCCGCAGCAAAACGGGATATGACAGGGAATTCCTGTTAGAGGCGCTGAAGATTTACAAAGCAATGGAAAAGAGGTGAAAAGCGGATGTTCAAAGCGGCAATATTTGATTTAGACGGTACCTTATTGGACCGGGAGCGTTCGCTTGCTTCTTTTATAGACAGTCATTATGACCGGTTCCCTGGAGAGCTCGGACACATCCCGAAAGAGCAGTTTATGCAGCGGTTCATTGAACTTGATGCAAGAGGCTATCGTTGGAAAGATGAGGTGTATCAGCAGCTGGATGTGGAATTCGGCATAACGGGTATTTCCTGGGAAATAATGCTGGCGGATTACCTCAGCCGTTTTAAAGAACATTGTGTGGGCTTTCCGGGATTGGCAGATATGCTAGGGGAATTGCAGAAGAACGGCGTGCAACTGGCCCTAATTACAAATGGGCCGGGACAGCTGCAATTGGACAGCATCCGAGCCCTTGGCATAGAAGATTATTTTAGCGTAGCTTTGGTGTCGGGGATTGAAGGCATATCGAAGCCCGACCCGCGCATATTTGAAAAAGCGCTGGAGGCTTTAGGTGTTAAACCCCATGAAGCAGTGTATATCGGCGACCATCCGGAAAATGATATAGCGGCGGCCAAAGCGGTAGGCATGTCGGCGATTTGGATGGAAAACCCGCATGGCCAGGCGCCAACCGCCGACTTTAAAATCAGCCATTTACAGCAATTGCCTGCGCTGGTTGCAAACGATGCAATTGAAATCAGCGGATTTGAACCTTTGTATGCCGAGGAGATTGTTGCGCTTTTTTACGGCACGGTCCATTCGGTCAATGCGGCGGATTATTTGCCGGAACAGCTCGCTGCATGGGCGCCTGAAGCGCTGAGGCAAGAGAAGGTGGAACAATGGCGCGTTTCTCTTGCTGAGAACAAGACATTTGTCGCTTGGAAAGACGGCAAGCTTGCCGGATTCGCCGACTTGGCAGCGGACGGAAAATTGGACCGCTTGTATGTCCACCAGGATTATCAAGGACAGGGAATTGCAGGGCGGCTGCTTAGGGAAATCGAGCAAGAAGCGAGGCGGCAAAAAGTGGTGGAGCTGAAGGTGGAAGCAAGCATAACGGCGAAACCTTTTTTTGAGCATTGCGGGTTTACGGTCATTGAACCCCAGACGATCGAGCGGCGAGATGTCCGCTTGAAAAACTATCGCATGGCCAAAGCATTGCACGATTTAAATGAGAATAATGGATAGACCATTACGTTAGGTGAGGGAATAGAGAGGAGAACATATGAAAATTCAAACACAGCGATTGGATTTGATGCCGTGTACGGCTGAAAATTACAGCGATTTTGCCGCGCAATACGAAATGGGGCCGCATATTAATATGCATGTGGCAGAATTAGAAGACAAGCCGGAGCTATTGGGTTGGGGCGTATGGATGGTTGTGCGCCGGGATAATGGAAAAACCATAGGCGACGCCGGTTTTAAAGGACCACCAGATAGCGCCGGCGTGGTGGAATTCGGCTACGGCATCGCACCGGAAGCACAGAATCAAGGGTTTGCGACAGAAGCGGTCAGAGGCTTGATCGACTGGGCGTTTCATACGGGAAAAGTAGAGCGGGTGATCGCCGAATGTACGCATAGCAATGCGGCATCGATTAAAGTGCTGGAAAAGCTGGGTATGCACCGCACAGGGTCGGATGAAGAGCTGCTTTTTTGGTCTCTAAAAAAAGGATTCCAGGAGAACCTTTAAATCCATTCATAAACAGGCGGGAAAAACTCAATGAGTTTTTCCCGCCTGTTTATGTTTCACCGTCTTAAAAATAATAGAATGCAGCAGAAAGTAAAAGCGAACCGCCGCTTAACAGCATGCCGATGATAAAAAAGTTTTTCCGCGCCGGAAACACTTTATCGAAGCTGGGGTTTTCAAACGAACGTTTTTCGCTTTCCCGAATCAATTGTTCTTTTTTATTTACTTTTGCAAAAAAGTTTTTTGTGCTGTGGATGAACGCTTCGAAAAATTTTCCTTCGATAAGCGACATCGCCGCCGCTGCCATAAGGAGAATGAGTCCCACCAAGAATACGGCATCCAGCCATTTGAGGAAGCTCCACGGAGTATACAGCATAAATGACAGAATAATTGAAGAAAAGATTGAAGCGCTGAGCAGTATTGATTTTGAAGTCATATATATGTTCCTTTCCTTGAATAATTATAGGTTACCATGCATTTCTAATTTTAGAAAATTTAAATATTTTGTTGCCTAAATTGTAAATTACTATTATGATTAAAAAGAATTATTAGAAAACACAGGGGGTAGAAAAATGGGGAAAAAGATGAAAGCCCAGGTTTTATTCGTTTTAATGTCATTCGTCTTAATATTATCCGGATGTAACTTTAACTCTTCTGAAAGCTCTTCAGAAGGTACAGGATCAGAAGGCGGCGAAGAAACAGCGGGCCAAGTATTGAATGTTTCAGCTGTGGCTGATATTCCGACAATGGATTCTACAAAAGCACACGATGGCGTAGCATTCACTGTGCTGAACAACGTCAACGAAGGCCTATACCGCCAAGATGAAAATCATGAGCCGATCGAGGCTTTAGTAGCAGAACATACAGAAAATGAAGACCAGACTGTACATACGTTCACATTGCGTGATTCCAAATGGAGCAATGGCGAACCGGTTACAGCACAAGATTTCGAATACGCTTGGAAACGCGTCATGAAAGATGCGAGCCCGTATAACTTCATGTTCGTTACAGCAAGCATCAAAAATGCTGAAGCGATCATGAACGAAGAAATGGATGCTGAGGAATTGGGTGTTAAAGCTATCGATGAAAAAACATTGGAAGTAACGCTGGAAAGCGCAAACCCATTGCTTCAATCGTTGTTGACTTTCCCGACATTCTTGCCGCAAAACCAGAAATTCGTTGAAGAGCAAGGCGATCAATACGCACTTGAAGCAGAAAACCTATTGTTCAACGGACCATTCAAATTAGTTGAATGGACGCACGAGCAAGGCTGGAAATACGAAAAAAATGCCGACTACTGGGATGCAGAAGCGGTTAAATTGGACACAATCAATGCTTATGTTGTAAAAGATTCAACTACTGGCGTCAATTTGTACGAAACAAATAAAGTGGATCGCGTCGACCTAAGCTCTGAATCTGTAGAGCAATTCAAAGACGATGCGAACTTCAATACAATCTTGGAGCCAAGCTTGATTTTCTTGCGCTTCAATCATAACCACCCGGTGCTTGGCAACAAGAAAGTCCGCCAAGCAGTGAATATGGCAATCGATAAAAAGAGCTTGACTGATGTTATTCTGAAAGATGGTTCTACACCTCTTAACGGAGTGGTGCCAGCTGGATTCTTTACAAACCCGGATGGGACAGACTTCCGCGAATTGAACGGCGATTTCAACACAGGTACAGTTGAAGAAGCGCAAAAATTATTTGCTGAAGGCCTTAAAGAAGCTGGCGTTGAAGATGTAACGGCATCGATCAACATTTCAGATTCTGACGACCATAAAAAAGTGGCAGAATACCTTCAGGCACAGCTTGAAGAAAACCTTCCTGGCTTTAAGCTTGAAATCAAAGCAGTGCCATTCGCACAACGCTTGGAAATCGAAAAAGCGATTGAATACGATTTGTCATTGTCTTCATGGGGCCCGGATTACAGTGACCCGATGACGTACTTGGATATGTGGTTGAAAGACGGTTCAGCTAACCGCATGGACTACCACAACCCAGAACTTGACGCTTTGGTATCACAGGCACGCACTGAAACTGATGCTGCGAAGCGCTACGAAATGCTGTTGAACATTGAAAAAATCCTCTTGGAAGAAGATGCTGCAATTGCACCGCTTTACCAAGATGGATCAGCTATCTTGATGAGAGATAAAATCAAAGGTTTAATCGTCCACCCGACTGGTGCTACATTCTCTTATAAGTGGACATCTATCGAAGAATAATTTGCAGATTATGCAGCTATAGATACGAGGGTGTAGCCGAGTGATCGGCGCCCCTCGTATTTTTTCATCTACATAAGTTGAACTAAAGAAGTTAATATTTACGCACCGCTTCGGACGCTTTGGGCATGGCTCTCGTAATGAGACGAGAAGAACACTCGTCTCATTACTTCGCCTAGCCCTTTAACGCGCCTCCGCTAAGAGATATCTCGATATGGAGAAAAACAGCGGAGAAAACCTTACTGCTCCTGCAGCGCTATGCGCTTCGTCGCAAAGACTTGCCCTCGCAGGCTTGGCGCTCGCCCGCGGCAAGCGTAGCTGTTTTGCTCCATATCTACAATTATTAATTCAACTTATATAGAACAGACTTACCATACAGAAATAGGGGTGTTCCTATGAAACGGTATCTGATCCAGCGGATTGGTTACATGATTATTACGCTTTTTATCATTGTTACTGCAACATTTTTCCTCATGCAGCTGCTTCCAGGAACTCCATTCACCAACCCGGAAAAATTGACGGCTGGGCAAATGGCAGTATTGAATGCGAAATATGGGCTGGACCAGCCGGTTGGCATCCAGTATCTCCGATATATCGGCAACTTGGTGCAAGGCGACTTGGGCTATTCTTTTCAGCATGAAGGACGGACTGTGGAAAGCATGATCAGCAGCCGGATCGGACCTTCGGCATTTATCGGCTTGCAGGCGCTGATCATTGGAGCGATTGTCGGCATGGTGCTCGGCATCATTTCCGCATTGAAGCATAATTCGCTTTTCGATTACGGTTCTGTGGCTCTTGCCGTTTTGGGGATGTCGATTCCGTCATTCGTCTTCGCAGCTTTGCTGCAGTATTATGTAGGCGTTAAGCTCGGCTGGCTTCCGGTCGCGCTATGGGAAGGCTATTCGAGCACCCTGCTGCCGTCGATTGCGCTGTCAGTGACTGTAACGGCGACAGTCGCGCGGTTTATCCGCAGTGAAATGCTTGAAGTTATCGGCCAGGATTATGTCATTACTGCACGCGCAAAAGGGATGACCGAAAAGCAGGTTGTGGTCAAGCACGTTATCCGCAACGCGCTGATTCCGGTTGTTACGATGCTTGGACCGCTGGCGGTTTCCATTATGACCGGTACGCTGGTCATTGAAAAAATCTTTTCGGTGCCGGGGCTGGGGGAGCAATTCACATTGTCTATCCTGGTGCTCGATTACAGCGTTATCATGGGGATCACGATTTTCTATAGCGCGCTGTTCATCTTTGTCGTCTTTGTCGTCGACATCATCTACGGATTCCTGGATCCCCGCATCAATTTTAGGGGGGAATCAGCATGACAGAACTAGACGCAAAATTGCCGCGCAGGCAAGGGAGCGAATTGCAAAGCGGCAACACGCCGGACGGCATTCCCGCCGATCTTTTTGTGAAATCGCCGCTTGACCAAAGCAAAAGCGAAGAAATTGGCACGCCTTCCCAGTCGTTCTGGAAAGAAGCGTTCCACCGGCTCGCTAAAAATAAAGGTGCCATGATTTCGTTGGTGCTATTGGTGTTCTTGATCGTCTTGGCGCTGATCGGGCCGAGCATGAATGAATTCACCTACCGCGAACAAAACTTGGCGCATTCCAATATGCCGCCGAAAGTGGAAGGGCTGGAATGGCTCGGCTTTAATGGATTGAATGCACAGGGCACAGATGTCTACGCTGAGCGCCAAGTAGAAACCAATTACTGGTTCGGCACAGATGAATTCGGCCGCGATTTATGGACGCGTGTCTGGAAAGGTACGCAAATCTCCTTATTCATTGCGGTGGTGGCAGCTGCGCTCGATTTGATTATCGGTGTGATTTATGGCGGGATTTCATCGTTCTATGGCGGACGGGTGGATAACGTCATGCAGCGGATCATCGAAGTGCTGATGGGGATTCCGAACTTGATTGTCATCATCCTCTTTATCCTGGTGCTCGAACCGGGTGTCCGTTCCATCATTTTGGCAATGGTCATCACCGGCTGGGTCGGCATGGCACGGGTTGTGCGGGGCCAGATCCTGCAATTGAAAGGCCAGGAATTCGTCTTGGCTTCCCGCACGCTTGGCGCGTCGAACGGCCGCTTGATCACGAAGCATCTGCTCCCGAACGTCATGGGGCCGATCATTGTCACGGTCATGTTCACGATTCCGACAGCGATATTCTTTGAAGCCTTCTTGAGCTTTATCGGCCTCGGCTTGCAGGCGCCGCTTGCATCACTCGGCGTACTGATTGAAGACGGCTATAAATCGATGAGGTATTTCCCGTATAAATTGATTTTCCCGGCGCTTGTCATCAGTACGATTATGATTTGCTTCAACTTGCTGGGTGACGGTTTGCGCGATGCATTAGATCCGAAAATGAGAAAATAGGGGAGGGTCCTATCCGATGAAAGAAAATATTTTGACGGTTGATAATCTGCATGTTTCATTCAAGACCCAAACCGGGAAAGTCACTGCTGTCCGTGGGGTCAACTTTGAGCTGAAAAAAGGCGAGACACTGGCAATTGTCGGTGAATCGGGCTCAGGGAAATCCGTGACGGCGAAATCGATCATGCGTTTATTGCCTAAACACAATACCGAAATCAGCAAAGGCGATATTCTCTATGGCGAAAAGAGCCTGCTGAGCCTGTCTGCCAAAGAAATCACCGATATCCGCGGCTCCGAAATTTCGATGGTGTTCCAGGATCCGATGACGTCGCTGAATCCGACGATGAAAGTCGGCAAGCAAATCATGGAAGGCCTTCAGCGCCATCAGAACATGACGAAAGCACAGGCACGCGACCGCGCGCTTGAGATGCTGAAATTGGTGGGCATTCCGAAAGCAGAGCAGCGGCTGGACAATTACCCGCATCAGTTCTCCGGCGGGATGCGCCAGCGCGTCGTCATCGCTTTGGCGCTTGCCTGCAATCCGAAAGTACTGATTGCGGATGAGCCGACAACTGCGCTTGACGTCACCATCCAGGCACAAATTCTGGATTTGATGAAAGATTTGCAGCAAAAAACAGACACGGCCATTATTTTGATCACCCATGACCTTGGGGTCGTCGCCAATATGGCGGACCGTGTTGCTGTCATGTACGGCGGCAAGATCGTCGAACAAGGGACGCTGGATCAGATTTTCTATAATCCGCAGCACCCATATACACTGGGGCTCTTGAAATCGATGCCCAAGCTCAATGAAGACAAAGGGCAGCCGCTATTGCCGATTGCCGGCTCTCCACCGACGCTCGCGACGCTCGGCGAAGGCTGTGCTTTTGCGGCGAGATGCCCGCATACGATGAAAGTGTGCCATTCGTATACGCCGCAGGATACCGAAGTGGAGCAAGGCCATACGGCGGCATGCTGGCTTCAGGATGTGCGGACGCCGAAAGCGTCACCGGGAGAAGTGCTCGGTGTCAATTAACACAAGTTCTAGAGAGAAAAGCTTGCCTTAGGGTAAGCTTTTTTTCTTTTCCTAAAACAGCCCCAACTATTTCGTTTATTCCAAATGAGCTTTGAAATAATCAATTTTATCTGAAAAATCTGAAAGTTCAATTGACTTTTGGTATTTTTTGAAGAATAATGGAGAGAATAACTTCTAAAAAAAGGAAGAGAAAAATGACGTTCGAACTCCCTCGCTTGTATAATCTTTTCGGTTAAATCTTTTCTTCGTAAAAGCCATCCATTCATGTTCTCCGATTTATCGTTAATGGGTTTGCTTCATGGGCAAATCGGCAGAATGTTATTTTTCCACATCAAAAGAAAAGAGCAGTGCTAAAAAAGAAGGGGGAAAATAAGGTGAAGAAAAATGTTGTGTGGTCGTTCATTCTTTTATTAATCATCAGTATGTTGGCAGCCTGTGGTTCTGGGGATGCCGAAGAAACGGCGCAAGAGGAGAAAAAAAGCGGAGCAGAAACTGTCCTCAGCCGGATTGAAGAATCCAAAAAATTGAATGTTGCATTTGAAGGAACATATCCGCCATTTAATTTCCTGGACGACAATGATGAGTTCCAAGGATTCGATGTCGATATTTCAAATGAACTCGCCAAACGCCTTGGTGTTGAAGCGAATTTTATTGCCACGAAATGGGACGGGCTGATCGGCGGCTTGAAAGCTGATAAATTCGATATCATCATCGGCCAAATGACCGTGACAGAAGAGCGCAAAAAAAGCGTCGATTTTACGGATCCATACGTAATTACGGGCTCGGTGCTGGTGACGCGCGAGGATACGACTGATATTACGAAACTTGAAGACATTAAAGGGAAGAAAGTCGGCGTTGGCGGGGGAACTACTTTTGAAGAAGTGGCGAATAGCGTTGAAGGTGCTGATGTGAAATTATACAAAGCGGTCAGTGATTATATCCAGGATTTAACAAACAAGCGCCTGGATGCCATCATCAACGACCAATTGCTGATCAGCTACAACATTAAAGAAGAGGGTCTGCCGATCAAGATTGCGAGCGATATTCTAAATAAAGATGAAATCGGTATGGCAGTCAATAAAGGCAATGACGATTTTATTGAAAAAGTGAACGTGGCGCTGGGAGAAATGAAAGAAGATGGAACATACAATGAAATCTATAAAAAATGGTTCGGCACTGAGCCGTTAGAAAATTGACGGAGGCTGGAAGCGGCCAAAGGAACATCTTTGATTCCTTTGTGCTTTCCCTTTAATTGAAGCAAAGCATGGTGAAGGAGGGTGAGAAGCTTGCATATCTTTGTCTTGGGCACCGGGATGATTGGCACAACGGTAGTGACGGAAATGAGTAAATTTCCGGAAATCGACGTTATTACGGCTGTGGATGTTAATCAAGCCAGCATCGATAAATGCTTGGCCATTGCCGGTAGCGCAAAAGTGATCGGCAAAGTAGCTGCGTTAAAGACAGAAGAAGATATTGCGCACGTATTGACTGGCGCTGACTTGGCTATAGCTTGTCTTCCTCATTCCCTTAGCTTGGCCGCCATAAAAGCAGCTATTGCCTCCCATTGCCATTTAGTGGATCTAGTGGGCTCTCAGTTCATGGAGAAAATGGATTTGAACGAACAAGCGAAGCAGGCAGGCGTCATTATTGTGCCCGGATGCGGTGTCGCACCCGGAATTACAAATTTCTTAGCGGCCCAAGGCATAGACCTCTTGGATGAAGCGGACGAGGCAGTCATGACGTGCGGCGGAATTCCGATGCACCCGATTCCACCGTTATGGTATCAAGTGGTTTACCGCCTCGAAAGTTTATTGCGGCTGTATACGAAACCGGCAACGGCCATTGAAGAAGGGGAACTTGTCGAATTGGCGCCGCTTTCCAATCTGCAGGAAATCACTTTCCCCGAACCGGTCGGGCTATGTGAAACGGTAATCACCGATGCCCATAGTACGGCTTTCGTGTTAAAAGGAAAAGTGAAAAATTTGTATGAAAAAACGGTCCGCTACCCCGGGCACTGGGAAAAAATGAAGGTGATTGGTGAGCTCGGCTTTCTTGATGACATACCCATTGCGCTTGAAGGGATCGTGACCACACCTCGTGCTTTTGCCGAGAAAGTGCTGGTTTCGAAAATGAAAGGGGATTCGCATGAGGACATTACCGTCCTGCGGGTGGAAGTGACGGGCACAAAAGACGGAAAGCGGACAAAGCATCGATGGGAGATGGTTGATTTATATGATCATCAACGGGATATTACCTCGATGGCTAAGACGACCGCGCTTCCAGCGCTCATTATAGCGAAACTGATTGCGACAAAGAAAATAACCGAGACAGGGGTTATTCCGATCGAAAGCTTGATTATTCGGGATCGATTCCAGCCATTTCTTGATGAATTAAAGCGTTTAGGAATCGATATTGACTATAAAGAAGAAGTTTTCATTTCATCGGAATAACAATCATAGCGCTTGTCTGAATGGAGGAACTATGGACTTTACGATTATTATCGATTCATTGCCATCATTATTAAAAGCGACATTAATGACAATTTTCTTAGCAGCGATTTCCATCGTTATTGCCTTGGTGATTGGTTTTTTTACAGCCATCATCCGGATCCTGAAAGTGAAAGTGTTAAATGAAGTGGCGAATACGTATGTCTCCCTTATGCGGGGAACACCGCTGCTGGTTCAAATATTCGTCATCTATTACGGATTGCCGCAAATAGGGATTGCTTTGGATCCGATTTCTTCCGGTGTATTGGCGTTAAGTTTAAATGCAGGGGCATATCTTTCGGAGTCTTTCCGCGCCTCCATTTTGGCGGTGGACAGCGGCCAAATGGAAGCTTCGGTCTCAATGGGAATGACCTATAGCCAAGCATTGAAGCGCATCATTTTGCCGCAGAGCCTGCGGATTGCGATTCCGACGCTGTCCAATTCGTTTATTGTGCTGATAAAAGATACATCGCTTGTATCGGTGATTACCGTTACGGAGTTATTGCAAATGTCGAGCTTGATCATCGCAAAAACATTTGAACCGCTGACAATTTATTTAGTGGCAGCGGCGATTTACTGGATTTTGATTTCGTTTTTCACCAAGCTATTGGACAGGCTGGAAATTCAGAGTTCCAAATATCTAGTCCGCTGACCCGGTAGGAGGTTGCCATGACAATGATCCAAGTAGAGAATTTAAAAAAGGCCTTTGGCGACAATGAAGTCTTAAAAGGCATTGATCTGACAATAGATAAAAGCGAAGTGGTGGTCATTATGGGTCCGAGCGGCTCGGGGAAATCCACGTTGCTGCGCTGCTTGAATTTCTTGGAAGAGCCGACGGAAGGCGTCATTCAAATTGGTGAATACCAAGTCCATGCCGGTGGAAAAATTGACAGGCAGCGCAAGAAGGTCATCAGGGAATTGAGGAAAAAAACGGGTTTTGTGTTTCAATCGTTCAATTTATTTCCGCATAAGACGGCCATTGAAAATATCATGGAAGGGCCTATTGCCATTCACGGAATGAAACCGGAAGAAGCGAAAAAAGTCGCTGAAGTGTTGTTGGCCAAAGTCGGCTTAGGTGACCGCAGCGACCATTTTCCAGCGCAGTTGTCAGGCGGGCAGCAGCAGCGGGTGGCGATTGCGAGATCGCTTGCATTGAATCCACTGGTCATGCTGTTTGATGAACCCACATCCGCACTCGATCCGGAGCTTGTCCGTGAAGTGCTGCTGGTTATTAAGAGTTTAGCTGAAGAAGGAATGACCATGGTGATTGTCACACATGAAATGAATTTTGCGAAAGAAGTTGCAGACCGCGTCGTCTTTATGGATGAGGGCGTCATTGTAGAGCAGGGGACATCCAAAGAAATTTTTCTCCATCCGAAAGAAGAGCGGACGAAACAATTTCTTTACCAAGTTGAGGCAGTTGTTACGGATTGAAGCGAAAACAAAAACCGGCCAGAAGGAATGCCTTCTGGCCGGTTTTCTGTCGTTTATTTAAATAGTTGTGGGATGCCGTTCGATAACGTGTAAATCCCCATCCACGCCATTGCGATAACGATGATGACGCCGAAGATGGTCATCCAGAGCGGGTGCTTGTAATCACCGACGATTTTCGCCTTATGCGCAGCAATCAGCATGACGCCGAGGGCAATCGGCAAAATCAAGCCGTTCAGCGAGCCCACCAACAAGAGGATCAGCACAGGCTGGCCGACGATGACGAAAACGGAAGTTGAAATGACGATAAAGCTGATGACCAGCAGGCGGTTGTATTTTTCAAGCGCCGGGCTGAATGTGCGGATAAACGACACGGACGTATAGGCCGCTCCGACAACCGATGTCACAGCCGCGGCCCACATAACCACGCCGAAAATCTTGTAGCCGATATTGCCGGCAGCCAATTGGAATACAGAAGCCGGCGGGTTGTCCGGATTCAGCTGCAAACCTTGCGAAACGACGCCAAGCACCGCCAGAAAAAGAAGGACGCGCATCAATGACGCAATCAGAATGGCGGCAATCGAGCTGCGCGTAACAGCAGGTACGTGTTCTTTGCCGGTCAAGCCGGCATCGATCAGCCGGTGGCCGCCGGCAAATGTGATATAGCCGCCAACGGTCCCGCCGACAAGCGTTACGATGGCAAAAATATCGATGGTATCCGGTACAAAGGTTTTCACTACGGCTTCGCCGATCGGCGGCTGGGCCGAAATCATGACGTAAACTGTCAAGGCGATCATGACGAACCCGAGAACCTGGGCAAACCGGTCCATCGCTTTGCCTGCTTCTTTGACCACAAAGATGCCGACGGCCAGCAAGCCGCTTAAAATGGCGCCGGTTTTGGCATCGATGCCGAACAAAACGTTCATCCCGAGGCCAGCGCCGCCGACATTGCCGATGTTGAAGGCCAGGCCGCCCATGACAACAAGAAGGGCTAAAAAGTAACCGAGGCCAGGCAGCACATCATTGGCAATATCCTGTGCCCGTTTTCCAGAGACGGCAATGATGCGCCAAATATTAGTCTGGGCTCCGATATCAATGATGATGGAAATGAGAATGACAAAGCCCATCGAAGCCATCAATTGGTCAGTAAAAACGGTCGTCTGGGTAAGGAACCCAGGCCCGATGGCGGAAGTCGCCATCAGGAAAGCGGCACCGAGCAGGACGCTGCGGTTCGCTTTTTTAATGATTTTCGCATCTTTGTCCATGGTATTGCCTCCTTTGTAATGGAATTACAGAAACTCTTCTACTTTGGTGATGTCGATTCCTGCACCGGCCAGTGAACTCGAGATGGCAGCTGCGAAATCGAGTGCCGTCGCGCCGTCGCCGTGGATGCAGATGGTGTCGGCTGTAATTTGGATTTCCTGCTGCTGGGTGCTCATGACTTTTTGTTCTTTGACCATACGTATGACTTGTTCGAGTGCCGTCCCGGTATCGGTGATGAGTGCATCCGGCTGGGTGCGCGGTGTCAAACTGCCGTCGGCCTGGTAGGTGCGGTCCGAGAAAACTTCGTTGGCAGTGCGCAAACCGATCTTTTTCCCGGCTTTCACCAATTCGCTGCCGGACAAGCCGAATAAAATAAGTTCAGGATCGATTTTATACACGGCTTCCGCGATCGCTTCCGATAATCCGGCATTTTGCGCAGCCATATTGTAAAGGGCGCCGTGGGCTTTGACATGCTGCATCTTGCCGCCTTCAGCTTGGACGAAGCCTGATAAAGCGCCGATCTGGTAAACGACCAGGTCATAGGCTTCCTGCGGCGACAAGCTGATGTTGCGCCGGCCGAAGCCGACCAGGTCCTGAAGCCCGGGGTGGGCACCGATGCCGACGTTCTTCTCGAGCGCGAGCTGAACGGTTTTGCGCATCGTTGCCGGATCCCCCGCATGGAAGCCGCAGGCGATATTGGCTGATGTGATGTAGTCCAGGATGGCCTCGTCATTGCCCATTCGGTAAACGCCGAAGCTTTCTCCCATATCGCAGTTCAAATCCACTTTAAACGTCATTTCCATTCCTCCATTTTCAAGTCGATTCCAATTTTCATTTGGCGGATATGCTGTTCCTGCGCAATCAACCGCTTTTGCGCTTCATCGAGCGAAATTTCCTTGAAGCGGATTTTATCTCCCGGATTCAATTGGCTGATGAGCGGCAAGTCGATGCTTGCCACTTGGCCGATTTTCGGATAGCCGCCGGTCGTCTGGCGGTCTGCCATCAAGACGATGGGGTTGCCGTCCGGCGGCACTTGAATCGAACCGAATGCCACAGGCTCCGAAATCAATTCCTCAGCTTTGCTGAGTGTAAGCGGTGTGCCTTCAAGGCGGTAACCCATGCGGTCGGAATGAGCGCCAACAGTGAACTGGCTGTTAAAGACCCGCTCTTGGCTTTGTGCATCGAACAAGTCAAATTGGCGGCCTTTCATGATGCGGACTACGGGTTCATTGAAATAGCGGATGGCCGGAATCTGCCATTCCTGGCCGGAGTTCGCCGCTTTCAACAGCGCTGCCGCGCGTTTTGGGTCCACCGGATTCAATGGCACACGGTCGCCCGTTTTCAGCGCCCGCCCCTGAAATCCGCCGATCGCTGCGCGCAAATAGGTCGATTTGCTGTGCATGACTTCAGGCACATTGATGCCGCCAGCTGCGGCAAGATAGGTTCGGCATCCTTTCTTCGGTGCGCCGAATGACAAGGTGCATCCTTTTTTGACTGCAAGCGTGCGCCACATGCGGCATTCTTTGCCGTCGAGTTGAGGGGACAGGTCTCCGCCGCATAACGCGATGATTGCATCTTCTTCGAACTCAATGGAAGGGCCGGCAAGAGAAATTTCAAGCGTTGCTGCATTTTCGTGGTTCCCCACGAGCAAATTCGCGATGCGGTGCGCAAATGGATCCATTGCGCCGCTCGCGATGACGCCGTATTTCTGGAAGCCGTAGCGTCCAAGGTCCTGTACGGATGTCAGCATGCCGCCTTTAAGAATCTTCAGCATCATCATGTTCCTCCCATTCGTAGTATTCCTGTTCTGAAATCCGGCGGAATTTAATGGTGTCGCCGGCTTTCAGCAAGCTGGGCATTTCCTGCTCCGGCCGGAACAGGCGCAGCGGTGTACGGCCGATCAATTGCCAGCCGCCCGGTGTTTCAATCGGGTAGACGCCGGTCTGGATGCCAGCGATGCCGACGGTTCGTTCCGGTATTCGCAGCCGCGGGCTTTCCCGGCGTGGCGCTGCGATTTTCTCGGACATGCCGCTGATGAATGGGAAGCCGGGGGCAAAACCGATCATCGACACCGCATAGTCGCCCGCGCTGTGGATGGCAACCACTTCTTCAGCAGTCAATCCATTATGCTGTGCCACGAATTCCAGGTCGGGACCGAACTCGCCCCCGTAGCATACGGGAATTTCCACAATGCGCGGTTCTGGTACAGGAACCCCGCTGGCATGCTGCAAGAGCTCTTCTAAAGCACTTTTCGCTTCATCGTATAAAACGGCAAGCGGGTTGTAGAAGACCGCGATCGTCGTGAACGCTGGTATCGATTCGACCATCCATACAGGAGGCCGGCCTTCGAGCAAGGCCGCCGCTTTCCGGATTTGCTGCTGCACTTCTTCGGTTATTTCGTTGCCGGCTTCGATCATGATCGCCTGGTCCCCAAGCGGGGTGAACGTAAAGCTCATGCTGCCACCTCATCCTCTGATTATTCGAATTACTTTTTTCAATTATATGGCTTTGCAGTGATGAATGGAAGGGAATGCGGAGATTCATTGGAGGAAGACGCCGTTAAAGGCAAAAAGAAGCTATCCGCAACCGCGGACAGCTTCCTTCTTTATTCTTCGATATCGATTTTCTGTGTTGCGTCAGCGCCGTTGAAAAATTCTTTTGAAATTTCGGCAATCGTGCCGTCTTCCAGCATTTCTTCGATAGCGCCGTTGACGTTTTCAACCAATTCTTCGTTGTCTTTGTTCATGACCATGCTCACTTCCGACGGGCTGTACTTGATGTCGGGGTGGATGGTGATGTTCAATTCCGGGAAAGCCGCCAAAGCCAATGTCTGCAAATAATAATCGTTCAAGATAACGTCCGTGCGTCCGATGGCGACGTCGCGCAAATACACTTCGTTCGTCGCGTTGTCGTAAACCACTTCTTCAGCGCCATAAGAACGGGCCGTTTCCATATAGACCGACGTGGAAGCGCCAGCCGCTTTTTTGCCTTTTAAATCTTCCAATGTCTTGATGCCCGACAAATCATCTTTGCGGACAATCGCTGTGCCGTATGAAAATTTGAATGGCGTCGAGAAAGCGAATTTCTCTTTGCGGTCTTCCGTTGCTTCAATGTCATTCGCTGCTAGGTCGACTTGGCCTGTTTGCACAGACGTCAGCATTTCATCGAAGCCGAGCTCCGAGAATTCGACTTCAAGCTCGAGGCGTTCAGCGATTTCGCGCACGACTTCAACTTCGAAGCCAGTCAATTTGTCGGTGCCTTCTTCGCGGTAAGAAGTCGGGAACAATGTGCCGGAAGTGGCAACCGTCAATGTGCCTTCTTCTTTGATTTCGTCCCACGCCGTTTTGGCTTCTTCAGAACCGCTGTCGCTGCCAGAAGATCCGCAGCCTGCTAAAAGTGAAAGGGATAATGTGCCTGCTAGCAAAGCCCAACCCTGTTTTTTCAATAAATGCTTCATCGTTTGGTCCCTCCTTGAAATGTAATCCTTTAAAAACATAGCATTATAAACGAAAGGGGGCAAAGTATTCTTGCAACTTCCCGATAAGTTTAATTATTCTTTCAATTCAATTGCAGGGGATGGCTGGCAATGCATCGAATTAATTCCATAAGAGCAAAGGGCTGGAGTGAAATGGCCAGAACGGAGTGGCGTACATGGCGATGTTGAAAACAAGTGGTTTAACGAAGATGTTCGGAGATTTCAAGGCGCTTGACGGAGTTGATTTGGAAGTGGAGGCGGGCGAGGTTTTCGGTTTTATCGGTCCGAACGGATCAGGAAAGTCGACGACGCTGCGCGTGCTTCTCGGCATTCTCCAAGCAACCGAAGGGAAGGCGGAAATCTTCGGTCTGGATGCCTGGAAAGATGCATTGGAAATCCATAAGCGGGTCGCCTATGTGCCGGGGACGTCAATTTATGGCCAAATCTGACCGGCGGGGAAGTCATCGATTTGTTCATCAAATTGCGCGGCGGCAAACCGGACGGCAAGCGGGAAGAGCTGATCCGCCGATTCGATCTGGACCCGCGCAAGAAATGCCATGCCTATTCCAAAGGCAATCGGCAGAAAGTGGCGCTGGTCGCTGCGCTGTGCATGGATGCGGACCTTTATATTTTGGATGAGCCGACTTCCGGATTGGATCCGCTGATGGAACGGGTTTTCCAGGATTATATTATGGAAGTGAAAGCAAAAGGCAAAAGCGTGCTCTTGTCGAGCCACATCTTGTCAGAAGTGGAAAAGATCTGCGACAAGGTGGCAATCATCCAGCAAGGGAAAATCATCGAAACAGGAACATTGAAAGAGCTCCGGCACCTGACCGGCACCATCGTCCAAGTCGAGACGAAAGTGCCGATTGCCGGTTTGCGGGAGTTGAAAGGCGTCAGCGGCGTCACGGACGAAGACGGCGCGGTATCGTTTCAGGCGGACACGGAAGAGCTTGACGCCATCATGCGCCATATCAGCGCTTTTGGCATTACGCGGATGGACAGTTCCCCGCCGACATTGGAGGAGTTGTTCATTCGGCATTATGAAAAAGCCGATCATCCGGGGGGCGGGGGCTAATGGACAAAGGGTTAGTGCAAGGCACAAGCGCTTTGATGCGTTTTATCGTCCAGCGCGACCGCCTGCGGCTGCCTTTATGGCTGTTGTCATTCATCGCGATGACGTGCATCATCGCTTTTGCGTTCACCGGTTTATACCAGAATGATGCGGAACGGCAGGCGATGGCGGAGACGATGCGCAATCCGGCGATGACGGCGATGGTCGGCCCGGGCTATGGTTTGGATAATTACACAATCGGGGCGATGCTGAGCCATGAAATGCTGCTGATGACGGCTGTGGTGGTCGGGCTCATGAATATCCTTCTGCTGTCCCGCCATACGCGCGCGGACGAAGAAGATGGCCGGCTGGAAATGATCCGGTCGCTGCCGGTCGGTCGGCTGTCGAATTTGCTGTCGGTGCTGCTCGTGCTATTCGGCGTGAATGTTCTGTTATCGGTATTGACCGCGCTTTCATTGATGGCGCTGAACATTGACAGCATCGATGCCGAAGGGTCTTTCGTCTATGGTTTTGCGCTGGGATCGGCCGGCATGGTATTCGCTGCACTAGCGGCTGTTTTCGCCCAGCTCTCCCAGAGTTCGAGGGGCACTGTCGGCTTGTCGATTACGGCATTGCTGCTGGCTTATATCATCCGCGCAATCGGGGATCTGTCAGGCGGAACGCTGTCGCTGTTTTCACCGCTCGGCTGGATTCTCCGCACGGAAGCCTATGTCACTAATTATTGGTGGCCCATTTTCTTGACGGCCGGCGCGGCGTTGGCGCTCGCGCTGCTGGCGCTGTATTTGAATTCGGTGCGTGACCTCGGCTCCGGCTTTTTGCCGGTGCGTGCAGGGCGGGCGCATGCTTCCAAGGGGCTGGCGAACCCGTTCGGCCTGGCATTCCGGCTTCAGCGGACGGGACTCATCGCATGGGCCGCAGGGTTGCTGCTGATTGGCGCCTCCTATGGCTCGGTGCTCGGCGACATGGAATCTTTCTTTGAAGACATCGATTTGATGCAGCAGCTGATCGTCCAGCAATCCGGATTTTCCATTACCGAACAATTCATCCCGGTGCTGATGTCGGTTATGGCCATACTCGGGACGATTCCTGTGCTGATGGCGGTGCTGAAAGTGAAAGGGGAAGAAACCAATGGGCGGTTGGAGCACATCCTGAGCAAGGCCGTATCGAAAAATCGGCTGCTTGGCAGCTATGTGCTGCTTGCGGTGTTGGCAAGCTTCGTGATCTTGGGGCTCGCTGGCCTCGGCCTTGGCGGAGTCGGCATTTCGGTCATCGAGGAAGATCTTCGGCTCGCGATGTTCATGAAGGCTGCGCTGGCTTATTTGCCGGCGGCATGGGTGATGGTCGGCATAGCAGTGTTATTGCTCGGCTGGGCGCCGAGGTTCACCGGTTTGATGTGGCTTTACATCGCATTTTCTTTTATTGCCATTTATTTTGGCGAGCTGTTTCAATTCCCGGATTGGGTGCAAAAGCTGACGCCTTACGGCTATGTCGCGCAAGTGCCGGTTGAAGCCGTGGATTGGGGCATTCTAAGCGCATTGGCCGCTGCCGCTGCCGTACTTTTAATCATTGGATTTATGGGCTTCAATAAAAGAGACATCAGCCAATCGTAAAGGAGAGGATCGCATTGGAACGTCAACTCCCGAAAGTCACCACTTTTCTAATGTTTACTGGGCAAGCGGAGGAAGCGATGAAATATTATACGGCGGTGTTTGAGGATTCCGCTATCGACAATGTTACGTATAACGAAGATGGTTCGGTGATGCTGGCCCAATTCAGGCTCGCCGACCAAGTCCTTTTGTGCATTGACAGCACGATCAAGCATGATTTCAGTTTTACGCCTGCCATTTCACTCTATGTAACATGCGACAGCGAGAGGGAAATTGATCGCGCCTTCAGCCAGCTGTCTGAAGGCGGTGAAGAATTGATGCCGCTCGGCGACTATCCGTTCAGCCGGAAATTCGGCTGGCTGATCGACCGTTTCGGCGTCTCCTGGCAATTGAATTTGCCATAACAACCCCCCATGCGCCAGCTGCGCATGGGGGTTCTGTTGTTTACATAAACAATAGCCAGACAATCGCCGGGCCGACAAATGAACCGACGACTGCACTCAATGTCATCGCTACTGAGCTCATCGAGGCGTCTTCGACGCCGTATTCAAAAGCTTTTGCGGTGCCAAGCCCGTGGGCGGATGTGCCAAGGCCGATGCCGCGCCCGATGGCTGAATCGATGCGGAGCGTTTTCAAGAGCCAAGGACCCGTGAGGATGCCGGTGAATCCGGCAGCCATGACAAATACCGCCGCCAACGACGGGATTCCGCCAAGCGAATCTGCGAGCTGCATGGCAACTGGTGTAGTAATCGATTTTGGCAGAATCGTTAAAATCATTTCGGCGGAAAAGCCCATCACTTTTGCCAGCAGCGCACCGCTGAGCATGCCGACCAATGCGCCTGCTGATACACCGAGCATGATGGGCGCCAAGTTTTGCGCCAATAGTTTCCGCTGCTTGTAAAGAGGGACTGCAAGTGCCACTACAGCGGGTCCGAGCAGTGCGCCAATCCACTGTCCGCCGAGCATATAGCGCTCGTAAGGGATGTCAAACAGCAATAGGATGACGATCAGCGCCGCGGTCGTCGTCAACACGGGCGTCAGCAGCGTCCAGCGGTATTTCAGGTAAAGAGTGTTCAAAAACAAGTAGGCTGCAATGGTCAATGCGGCGAACAGCAACGACAACAGGACAAGATTCATAAGCGTCACAAGCTCCTTTCGTCAGTACGCCGCCGGGAAGCCCATTGGCTGAGGACAGCGGATACGCCCATTGTCATCAATGTACTGAACATCGCAATGGCAATCAGCCATAGGCCTTTGCCTGTAAACAAATCGCCGTACTGCATAACACCGACCGTGGCCGGGATAAAATACAAGGATAAAAAAGCGAGAAGGAATTGAGCGCCGGATTCGATCCACCGCAGCGGATAAATTTTCAGGAGTAATGCGATAAAAAGCAGCAAGAAGCCGACGATGCTGCCAGGAAGCGGCAAATTGAAAAAATCCCGCAGCCATTCGCCAGCGACGTAAAATCCGTATAATACGATCAGCTGCGTAAAGGTTATCAAAAATTTCATTGAACATCGCGCCTTCCGGTAAAATTGGCAAAACAAAACGAGCTTCTTTCCATAATTAGTTATTCTACAACATTTTCACACGGAAGCGGGGCATAAGATTTGCGCAATCCGAGAAACACTGCAGATAGATTAATGAAACCTTCAAGATGCAGCATCCGTAGATAGATACTATAGACGGAAAGGGGAAATGGCATATGGCGAATTATACGATTGATGAATTTATCCGGCTGACCAAGCAAGACGAACGGGAAAACGATTATTTCGAGCTGGAAACACCACGCATCCTGGAAGTGAATTTAGCAGATATGGTGTGGGCAAAAGCAGGTTCGATGATTTCTTATACCGGACAAATCAAGTTCGAGCGTGAAGGTGTTCTTGAGCACGGCGTCGGCACGATGTTCAAAAAAGCATTGACCGGTGAAGGAACTTCGTTGATGAAAGCTGTCGGCCGCGGCCGGCTGTATCTGGCGGACAAAGGGAAAAAAATCACAATTTTTGAATTGAACGATGAAGCCATTACGGTCAACGGCAATGATTTGCTGGCTTTCGAACCGGGCATTCAGTGGGAAATCAAGATGATGCGGAAAATGGCTGGCGTCATGGCCGGCGGCTTGTTCAATGTGACATTGAAGGGCAAAGGGCGGGTGGCGATCACTTCCCATTATGAGCCATTGACGCTGCTTGTGCGTCCGGGAGAGCCGGTGCTGACCGATCCGAACGCTACTGTTGCCTGGTCAGGCAATTTGACGCCTGAGTTCCGCACCGATGTTTCGCTGCGGACATTTCTTGGGCGCGGAAGCGGGGAGTCGATTCAGATGGAATTTACAGGAGAAGGCTTTGTCATCGTTCAGCCATTCGAAGAAGTGTACCTTAGCGGCAATGTGACATGATTTGGCTAAGGTTTTTATAAGATGTGGACACCCGGGCATTTGCGCCCGGGTTTTTTTGCGGCGATTTCTAAATTCCTGCAAGATTTCCTTTTTTTGAGAAAAGCTATTCCGAAAAAATGAGTTCCATCAACAAGTTTACGAAATTAACTGTTTTTTTGAAAATTTAAAGTAAATTATGTTGCATTTTTCTTTAGATATTGTATTATGACTTTATGCGATATATTGCATACAAAGATTAGTGAGTCGAAATATTATCTTAAAATTTCTTTTGTCATAGAAAATGAATAGCTTAATGCTTAGGAGGAAAAAAGGAAATGGATAAAAAGTTATCGTTTAGCGCGTATGCTGTAATTGGAATGATGTTGTTTGCATTATTTTTTGGTGCAGGGAACTTGATTTTTCCGGCCCAACTTGGACAAGCTGCAGGCTCTGAAGTCGCATGGGCCATTCTGGGCTTCTTGATTACAGGCGTCGGCTTGCCGCTCCTTGGAATTTTAGCGATCGGCTATTCGAAAAGCAGTGATTTGCAAGACCTTTCAAGCCGTGTGCATCCCGTATTCGGCGTCATCTTTACAGCACTTTTGTATTTAACGATCGGACCGTTCTTTGCACTTCCGAGAACAGGCGCCGTATCGTATGAAATTGGCATTGCTCCTTTCGTTGGCGGAGACTTCGCATCGATCGGATTACCGGTTTTTACAGTGATTTTCTTTGGGCTTTCACTGTTATTGTCCCTGAATCCTTCGAAATTGGTCGATAGCATCGGCAAATTCCTGTCGCCGGCAATTCTTATTACGCTGGCTGCACTATTGATCATGGCAATTGTAAACCCGATGGGCAAAGCAGCGGCTCCACAGGAAGCCTACGCAAGCGGCGCTTTCCTAAAAGGATTCACAGAAGGCTATAACACGATGGATGCCTTGGCCTCTTTGGTATTCGGCATTATCGTCATCGCTACTGTCCGTAAATTGGGTGTTACTTCGCCAAAAGGGATTTTATCCGCAACGCTGAAAAGCGGAGTGGTCGCTGCTGGTCTTTTGGCAGTCGTTTATGCTGGAATCGCTTATCTAGGCTCAACCAGCACAAGCACTTTAGGGCTTTTTGAAACAGGCGGCCCCGTATTAAGTGGAGCATCCTCCCATTACTTCGGAACATTCGGTACGCTTTTGCTTGCGGTCATCATTACGCTTGCCTGTCTGACGACTGCTATCGGCTTGACCGTTGCTAATGCGGAATACTTCCATAAATTGATGCCGAGAATCAGCTACAAAGTTTATGTGGTCATTTTCTCTGTCTTCTCTTTAGTAGTGGCAAACGCAGGCCTTTCGAATATCATCGCCTATTCCATTCCTGTATTGATGTTCTTGTATCCATTGGCGATTGTTTTAATCATCTTGGCGTTCCTGTCGCCGGTGTTCAAGCATGACCGGATCGTCTACGTTGGCGCTATGGCAGTAACATTCTTTATCGCAATCATCGATGGATTGAAGACGCTGACTGCGTCACTTGGCATTGCCAATCCTGCTTGGCTGCAATCGATCATCGATTTCTATGCTGCATCATTGCCACTTTACACTGATGGGCTTGGCTGGCTTGTACCAGCACTGGTTGCTATTGCCATATTTACCGTCATTGCTCGAAGCCGGAAAGGCGTCCGTGTTCAAACGGCGCGCAATGAAGCATAATTGCCCGGATATAGGCTGATCCGAAAAATCGGGCTGGCTTCCATATCAAAAAAGCTGTCTCCCGCGCTTAGCGCGCAGGGGACAGCTTTTTTCAATGGCATCAGAAACCTATAACGACAGCTCATCGATTGTGCGATTCCAATTGGCTTTCATCAGCAGGCACACTTTTTCAGCGTCCTGTTCTTTTAATGCCGCGATGATTTCGCTGTGTTCTTCGACCGATTGCTGGGTCAAAATCAATGAATGGTGGAAAAACTGTCTGCGGACATGGGCTTGCAGACGGCCAAGGATGGTATCGACATAAGGGTTTCCGGCTGCATCAACGATGTGCTGGTGGAATTCCTGGTCGATTTTCAATGCCGAGAAATTATCCCGCGCTTTTATGGCATCAGCAAAACGCTGATTCGTTTCGGTAAGCAGATCGATCAATTCGCTGTCGAGGCGGGGGATTGCCAATTCGGCAGCCAAGGCCTGCAGCGCAGAAAGCGGCGGCAGCAAGGTTTTCAGGTCTTCCTTGTCAACGCTTGTCACACGGGTCGCCTTGCCGGGGAACATTTCCACGAACCCCTGGACTTCCAATAATTGAAGCGCTTCGCGGATGGGGGTCCTGCTTAAATTCAGCGCTTGGGCAAGTTCCGTATCAACCAGCTTTTCACCAGGCTGTAAAGTGCCATCAATAATCCATTGCTGTAATTGGTTGTACGCGTTTTCTTTCGCAGTCATACGAATCGGTTTTGCGTGATTTACTGGAATCGGCATTGCAGGTGCACCCTTTCTCTTGCTGTTAATACTAAAAGTATACACCAATTTGTGGAAATGTTAAATATGCTTTATGCAATATATCGCTTTACTGCTTCCGATCTTGCAGTAGGGCATTCCAGACTGCGGTATGATTAGCCGCGTGATTGTAATACACTGAAGAGAAGAGAATCGATTTTAAAGAATAGGATGAGTGATGATGAGACAAGAACTTACGATCAAAGTGAATGATAAAGCGAAAGCAGAGTTCCAAAGGGGCTATCCGCTGATTGCGAAAGAAGCGCTTGAAAATGTGGATGTGCTTGAAACAGAAGGCACCATTGTCAATTTGGTGGATAAGAATGATAAGTTCCTGGCAAAAGGCTATTATGGCAAACAAAATAAGGGCTACGGCTGGGTATTGACGCGCAATAAAGACGAAGCCATCAGCCAAGGGTTTATCGAACGGACGCTGGCCGCGGCCATCGCGGAGCGCAAAAGCTTTTACGATGATCCCGACACGACAGCATTCCGTGTCTTCAACGGCGAAGGCGATGGCTTCGGCGGCTTGTCGATCGACTATTACGGCGGTTTTTACCTTGTCAGCTGGTACAGCGAAGGTGTTTACTCGTTTAAAGACGAAGTGATTGCGGCGCTGCAGAATGTGGCGGATTGCAAAGGGATTTACCAAAAAAAACGCTTTGATGCGAAAGGGCAATACATCGAAGAAGATGATTTCGTAGCGGGCGAACGCGGCGAATTCCCGCTGATCGTCAAAGAAAACAGCATCAACTTCGCGATTTACTTGAACGATGGTGCAATGACCGGCATTTTCTTGGACCAGCGCGATGTCCGCAACGCCATCAAAGAGCGCTACGCGAAAGGCAAGACGGTGTTGAATACGTTCTCGTACACAGGGGCATTCTCGGTGGCAGCTGCACTCGGCGGTGCCATGAAGACGACGAGCGTCGATTTGGCGAAGCGCAGCAACAGCAAAACCATTGAGCAATTCAGCGTCAACGGCATCGATTACGAAAGCCAGGACATCCTGGTGATGGACGTCTTCAATTACTTTAAATACGCCAAGCGCAAAGAAATGAAATTCGACTTGGTCGTCCTCGATCCGCCAAGCTTTGCGCGTTCGAAAAAATACACGTTCAGCACATCGAAAGACTATACGCACCTGATGCGGGAAGCCATCGCCATCACTGAAGACAAGGGCGTCATCGTGGCATCGACGAATAGCGCATCGTTCGGCATGCAGAAATTCAAAGGCTTTATCGAAAAAGCATTCAAAGAAGAAGGCAAATCATACAAGATCGTCGAAGAGTTCACATTGCCGAAAGATTTCCGGGTGCGCAAAGAGTTCAAAGAAGGCGATTACCTGAAAGTCTTGTTCGTGAAATTGGGCTAACGGGAAATGTGGCGGAATGTTGAAGGGTGGACGGCTAAAAAACGCCTTTTGCTGTTCTCCTGCTTGTCTCCATCCCTCTGTCCCTTCTATAATGAAAAAATAGATAGCGAGGGGAAAAGATGATAAAAAATGCATTGGGCAAATTCCGGTTCATGGGTTTGCTTGAAGGAAGTTCATTGTTGATCTTATTGTTTTTGGCCATGCCGTTAAAATATTTCTTTGGTTTTCCGGAGGCTGTCAGTGTAGTCGGCGCCGTCCACGGAGGGCTGTTCACGCTTTACTGTGTGATGATCGCCTATATGACGTTCGTCTTCAAATGGCCATTCCGTTTTTCAGTGGCTGCAGTGGCAGTCGCTTTCATCCCGTTCGGAAATTTCGTGCTGGACCGACGCCTTGAAGACTGGCAGCAAGCAAAGGCTGTTTAAAACACCTGCAGACACGAGTCTGCGGGTGTTTTTCATTTCTTTTATATCTTTTCATTGCGCTACAACGTACTTTCATGTCTCGAAGCTAGCGCAGCGATGCAGGAGCACATGTTTTAGCGGGACTTTTTTGCGGAATATCGGCTCACTTAGCAACTTGATAAATAATATATAAATGAAGTTTTTCCAACGAGAAAAAAGCCCATTGTTGGAAATGTCTTGGTGCGGGGAAATATTCTATAATGAAAGTGATTAGGATTTCGGAGAGGAGGCAGGTTTATGGCGAAGATAGCGACATCCCCCGTGTTGGGGAATCCGGTATACCCTGTCATGTTCGCGATGGGGGCGTGCCATCTTTTAAATGATTCGCTGCAGGCGGTCATTCCGGCGATGTTTCCGATTCTGGAGGCGGACCTTGGCCTGACCTTCACACAGCTTGGACTGATTGCGTTTGCGCTAAATATGGTCGCGTCCGTGCTGCAGCCGGTTGTCGGATTTATCAGCGATAAAAAACCGATGCCTTTCGCGCTGCCGTTCGGTATGGCAAGTTCGTTCCTGGGTATGGCGGGGCTGGCGTTCGCGCCGGAATATTGGATGATTGTGGTGTCCGTGATGTTCCTCGGCTTGGGGTCTGCGGTGTTTCACCCGGAAGGATCCCGCGTGTCGTTCATGGCGGCGGGGCATCGCCGCGGCTTGTCGCAATCGATTTACCAGGTGGGCGGCAACTCGGGGCAGGCGCTGGCGCCGTTGATCAGCGCATTTATCTTGGTGCCGCTCGGCCAGCAAGGAGCGGCGTTGTTCCTTTTTGTGGCGGCGCTTGGGATTTTCATCCTGTCGCGCATTTCGATGTGGTACAAAGCGGAACTGGCGCGTCAACGGGCAGGCAATGGCAGGAAAGCGCTGTTGTCGTCACTGCCGGAGCTGTCAAAAAAGCAGGTTGGCGTTGCATTGGCGCTGCTGCTTATCATCATTTTCGCGCGTTCGTTCTATGTGACGAACATAACAAGCTTTTATATTTTCCATTTGATAGAACAATACGGATTGACGATTCAGAAGGGCCAACTTTACATATTCCTGTTCCTGGCATTGGGAGCGGCAGGGACCTTTTTTGGAGGGCCTTTGGCGGACCGCATCGGACGCAAGAATGTCATTGTCTTATCGCTGTTGGTGCCGATTCCGCTTGCACTTGTTTTGCCTTATGTATCGGTAGGGTTCGTTGTTGTGCTGCTGGCATTTATCGGGTTTTTCATTATGCTGAGCTTCTCGGTAACAGTCGTTTACGCGCAAGAATTGGTGCCCAGCAAGATAGGGACAATGTCTGGGCTGACGGTCGGACTGGCTTTCGGCATGGGAGCGATCGGCGGCGTAGCGATTGGCGTCTTGATGGACGCCATCGGGATATATGAAACGATGGTCGTTGTGTCCTTTTTGCCGATTATGGGCTTGGCGGGAATGGCGTTGCCGAAAGACCGGAAAATCACAGCTGCTTAATAGGGAAGAATCGGTGCGGATTAAAAGGATGGAATGGAGTTTTAATTGATGAAAGAAAAAGAGAAAACAATCGGCTTAAAGCCGTTTTTATCCTTGTTGCTGTCGCTAAAGATTCCAAAAGGGGCGTTGGCGTTCGGGCTGGCCGCCAGTTTAGTGACGACGCTGGTCGGATTGGCCGTGCCGTTATTGACCAGAGATTTGGTGGACGGTTTCTCGCTCGATTCACTGAGTGTGCCGCTGATGATCGGCATCGGGGCGGCATTTATCCTGCAGGCCATTATTAACGGCGTCTCGATTTATTTATTGAGCAAAGTGGGCCAGCGCATCGTTGCGGGATTGCGGGAGCGCATGTGGGTCCATTTGATCCGTTTGCGCGTCAGCTATTTTGACCAGCAATCGAGCGGCGAGACAGTGAGCCGTGTGGTCAATGATACCGGCATTGTGCGAAATCTGATTACCGACCATTTCCCGCAATTTGTCACGGGCATCATTTCCATTATCGGCGCAGTCGTTATCTTAGCTGTGCTGGACTGGAAAATGACGTTATTGATGATGGTATCAGTGCCGATGACAGTGGCGATCATGATTCCGCTTGGCCGGCGCATGGCGAAGATTTCCCGCAGCCTGCAGGATGAAACGGCGCAATTCACCGGCCATGTCCAGCAAACTTTAAGTGAAATCCGTTTAATGAAATCATCAACCGCTGAACAAGTTGAAGAAAAGAGAGGCTTGCAGGGGATTGCCGGCTTGTACGCAATCGGCATGAAAGAAGCGAAAATATATGCATGGATTGCGCCGCTCATGTACTTGGCAGTCATGCTGGTCATTGTCATGATTTTGGGCTACGGCGGAATCCGTGTAGCAGAAGGGTCCATGTCGACGGGATCGCTTGTCGCGTTCCTGCTGTATTTGTTCCAAATCATTGTGCCGCTTGCGACGTTCGCGCGTTTCTTTACGGAATTGCAAAAAGCGAAAGGTGCGACAGAACGCATCATAGGCATCTTGGAAGTGCCGCTAGAAGAAGCGCAGGGCGGCAGCAATATGGACATCGCCGGAAAAACCTTGCGTGCCGAAAACATCAGTTTTTCTTATGAAACAGGAGAAGCGGTGCTCGCGGATATTTCTTTTGAAGCGCAGCCGGGCGAGATGATCGCTTTTGCAGGGCCAAGCGGAGGCGGCAAAACGACGGTGTTCAGTTTGCTTGAACGCTATTATGAACCGGCTGCCGGTGAAATCACCATCGGCGGTGTGGGCATCAGCAGCATTTCGCTGGCATCGTGGCGCAGCCAAATCGGCTACGTTTCGCAGGAAAGCGCCATGATGGGTGGCACGATAAGGGCGAACCTGACTTACGGCCTGCCTGAAGCGGAAAAGATTCCTGATGAAGAGTTATGGCGTGTTTCCCGCATGGCTTATGCGGAAGGCTTTATCATGGAATTCCCGGATGGACTCGACACAGAAGTCGGCGAAAGAGGGGTTAAATTATCAGGCGGCCAGCGCCAACGGGTCGCCATCGCGCGCGCCTTTTTACGGGATCCTAAAATCCTCATGATGGATGAAGCGACAGCGAGCCTTGACAGCCAGTCAGAAGGCATTGTCCAGCAAGCGCTCAGCCGTTTGATGGAAGGGCGCACGACATTTGTCATTGCCCATCGATTGTCGACGATTGTCGACGCTGACAAGATTGTCTTTATTGAAAAAGGGCGTGTTACCGGAACGGGCACACACGAGGAATTGGCTGCATCGCATGCGCTCTATAAAGAATTTGCGGAACAGCAATTAACTTGAATTTGCGGCTTGACCTTGCCGTTGCGTCAAGGTGTAAAGTAGATCCATCAGGAGGTGGGCAGATGGAGTACACAATCAAAAAACTCGCGCATATAGCGGGTGTCAGTACAAGGACATTGCGGTATTACGATGAAATCGGATTGCTTGAGCCTGCGCGGAAAAACTCCGCGGGCTACCGGATCTATGGCGGCAGGGAAGTGGATAAGCTTCAGCAAATCCTTTTTTACCGTGCACTCGGGATGGATCTCGGAAGCATCAAAGAAATCGTCAACAATCCGTCATTCGACGGGACCGCAGCTTTGCAAGCGCACCGCCGCCAGCTCCTTGAGCGGCGCGCGCAGCTCGACCGCCTGATCAATACTGTGGAGGGAACAATATCCGCAAAGGAAGGGACCATTAGCATGAGCGACAACGAAAAATTCGAAGGCTTCAAGAAAGAAATGATTGAGGACAATGAGCAGCGCTACGGCAAGGAAGTACGGGAGGCTTACGGCGATGATGTCGTTGCCCAGTCGAATGCCAAAATGTTCAATATGAGTGAAGCGCAGTACGAAGAATTCATGGCGACGGAAAAGAGGCTGCTGGCCAAACTCGCGGAAGCCATGGAAGCCGGCAATGCTTCGGGCGCAGCAGCTCAGGAAGCGGCTGCATTGCATAAAGAATGGCTGGACTTCACTTGGCCCGCTTATAGCAAAGAAGCACATGCCGGACTTGCGCAGATGTATGTCGATGATCCGCGTTTTTCAGCCTATTACGAGAAGGTCCGCCCGGGAGCAGCCGAATTCCTGCGCGATGCCATTCATGTATACGTCGGATTTCACCAATAACCAAACGCAAAAGGCAGTTCCGATTTTTCCCGGAGCTGCCTTTTACACTTTCTTTACAATCCTTAACATGTGCGATATTAATACGCAACAATCACCTGCTACAATAACTTTAACTCGGGTGCTTGCCGGTGAATTGCCTGATTCTAAAGGAGATGTTTGTATGCACGCAGGAAGAATGGAAGCGAATATTTCGGTGAAAGTCATGTCATTCAATATTGCTCATGGCTTGGGTATGGACGGTATTGTGGATTTGGAAAAAACAGCTTCGATCATAGAAGACTCATGCGCCCACGTTATTGGATTACAGGAAGTGGACCGGTTCTTCTCGGACCGCAGCTCGTTTATGGACCAAGTGGACTGGCTCAGCGAAAGGCTTGGGATGCATGCTGCATTCGGAGCGAACTTGGACATCGAACCGGCAGCAGCCGACCAGCCGCGCCGCCAATACGGTAATGCCATTCTTAGCAAATACCCGATCAAATACTCGGAAAATCATTCCCTGACACCTGTCAAAAGTGATTTTGGCACAAACGAGCAGCGCGGAATCCTGGAAGCGGTCGTGGAAGTGAAAGGCAAGCATATCCATGTCTTTAATACGCACCTCGCTTTAAAAGAAGAAGAACTTAAAGTCAATATTGGGGAGCTGCTGAATATTTCGGGCAGGCGCCAATTGCCGCGCATCGTGCTTGGTGATTTTAATGCGCCGCCGCAGCATCCCCATATCCAAAAACTTCACAGCCATTATTCGGACGCTTTTTTGAAGATGAAAAGAGGGGATGCGTATACGTATCCCGCCCCTTATACAAATGAAGAAACCGGGGAAATCTTTAAACCGGCGACGCGAATCGATTATATTTTCTCTTGTTCCCAGCTTGAAGTGATTCAAAGCGCAATCATGCATACCGATGTATCGGATCATTTGCCGATTGTGGCTGACTTTCTCTTAGTGCCTGCAAAAGTCGGCACCAAAAAGCCGGCAAAAAAGACTCCCCAAAAAATTTGATGAAAAGCGGAGAAGCCTTTAATTGGATATATACACGAAAAATCGCCTGCATGTAGCTCATGCAGGCGATTTTTATTATCTATTGGTGATTGTTTCCGGGTTCATGTCGTGGTTCATCATGCGGTAGGAAGCCATTTCTTCGTATTTCGTTTCCGGTTTTCCGTAATTCGTATAAGGATCGATCGACAAGCCGCCGCGCGGCGTGAACTTGCCCCAAACTTCGATATAGCGGGGATCGAGCAGCTTGATCAAGTCGTTCATGATGATGTTGACGACATCTTCATGGAAGTCGCCGTGGTTGCGGAAGCTGAATAAATACAGTTTCAGCGATTTGCTCTCCACCAATTTTTTATCAGGGATAAAGCTTAAGTAAATTGTCGCAAAATCAGGCTGTCCGGTTTGCGGGCATAGCGATGTGAATTCCGGGCAATTGAATTTCACGAAATAATCGCGGGTATGCAGATTATCGATTGCTTCCAGGATATCCGGATCGTACTCGAATTTGTATTTCGTGTTTTGATTGCCGAGAAGTGCTAGGTGATCCAATGTCTCTTCGTTGCGTCCTGCCATATGAAAAGGCCTCCTTCAAGTGTGTGGGCTTGAGAGAGGCCTATAAAATAAGGAACAAGAAAAAGCCGGTTGCGTCTGTAGACGGCTGAATTCGTCGATCCATAGTTTTTTATAGAGGGTGAAATGCTATGAACCTCTCCCGTTGCCGGCTTATGAATTTTCAATAGCTTCACTCATAGTAAAAGACTTTCAGAATGCTGTCAAATCCATTTTTCAGCCGGCAGCTTGAAATCATGAATTGCCGGCGGGGAAACCCCCGCCAGGTTTGATTTTGCTGAAAAAGGCAATATACAGAACAAGCAGCTTTTTGAGGAGGAATAATGATGACAGACGAACAGTTAAAACAAATGCAGGCAATATTGATAGAACAAAAAAATAAACTTGAGGGGCGCATCGAACATAAAGAGGAATTCGAGCGCACCGAGCTTTCCAATTACGATAACCACCCGGCAGACAATGCGACGGACTTGTTCGACCAGGAACGCGGAATGGCGATCAATCAGTTCAAGCAAGAAGAACTGGACGAAACATACGACGCACTTGCTGCAATACAAACAGGGACTTACGGAAAATGCGCTGTATGCGGAAAGGACATTCCGTTTGAGCGGCTTGAAGCTTTGCCGACGGCATTGACGTGTATCGACCATGCCCAGCATAATTTGGATATGACGACACGGCCGCCAGAAGAAGATGCCATGGGCAGTTCAACTTCCCGGCCAGCAAAAAAAGACGACAGCCGGCTGCGCGATTACGATGACAGTTTTGAGGATGTCGAAGATTTCGGTTCTTCCGACGGCCCGCAAGACCAGCCTGGCAAACACATGGACGAATTCTACGATGACGAGAAAAAACAATAAATCGATCCCCGCTTGCAGAAGCGGGGATGTTCTTTTTAGCGTCTTCTTGACTGGCGGCAGGCAGTTGCCTAAAGTTAAGGAAATGCCGTTAAAGGGAGTGTCCAAATGGAAGAGTTAAAACAACAGATTTACCGCCTCGAATGCAGCCACCTGAAGCCTGAAGTGCGGAGTTCCAAAGAGAAAATCGGGGCGGTGCTGGATGATGAATTTTTTGAAATCGGCAGTTCCGGATACATGATCTACCGGGCCGATATCGAGGGTGACCATGCATTGTCTACGGATCCATTGACAATCTCCGATTTTCAGCTGCATGAGCTCGGACCGGAAGCGGTGTTGACGACGTATAAGATTGTCAACGAACAGAGCGGGCGAGAAACACTGCGCAGTTCGGTCTGGAAAAAGAGGGCATCAGGCTGGAGACTATTCTTCAATCAAGGGACTGTGGCAAGGGAATAGTGTTTGAGCAGGGGCAAAAGAGGTTATTTAATAGCTATATAGGCTGGAACCGGAAAAACCGGTCCGGCCATGTATGTGGGTTTTTTAATGAAGGAGGAAAAAATAATGGAACATGCGATTATTTTATTCGATGGAGATTGCAATTTCTGCGACTCCAGCGTTCAATTCATCATAAATCACGATCCTGCAGGCTATTATCAATTCGCCTCATTGCAGAGCGATATCGGCAAAGAGCTGAGCAGAAAGCACGAAGTACCAGCTGATGTAGATAGCTTGGTGCTCATTAAAGACGGACAGGCTTATGTGAAATCGGAAGGCGCATTAATGATTTCCAATCATTTGACGGGCCTGTGGAAACTCGCTTATTACTTGAAGCCGTTCCCGCGTTTCATTGGAGACGCAGCGTACGATGTGATTGCCAAAAACCGTTATAAAGTATTCGGCAAGCTTGATAGCTGCATGCTGCCGCCGCCGCATATCCGCAAACGATTCTTGGATAAATGACAAAGAGCCGAGGCGCATTGCGCTTCGGCTCTTTTTTTATGCCATATACAATTAGGTTCAATGAAAATTCAATATGCGCCAATACTGGCTGGCAATAGTGTCGGACATCCATGCAAGGCCTTTGCTTTCCGCCTGATGAATTTCCTTCCAGTTGCTATCGCCGCTATTGCGCAGATAAACTTCGTGGTTCGGCGCCTGATCGTGCATCCCGGCAATGTCGTAATGGCCATCGCGGTAAAACCTTGCCGCAACGTCATAGTCAATATTGGGAGATGGAGTCAGCGGGTTGCCGACACTATGGTGCAATTGCAATGTGACGTTGCGTTCGTCTTCTTCCACTGTCTCCAAATAGACATCCTCAGCAGAAGCCACATCTGCCTTCCGGAATTTCTTGCGCCAATCATAGGCGATGCTGATGCCGACATCTTTCGTGAATTTGAGCGCAGCGTCGCTTTCTTTCAAGTCGATGTTGAAATTCACTTGCGTCCGGTAATGGGAGGAGTCGGCATCAAATCCCCGATCGTCGCCTGAAAAATAGCGGTTGAATGACAGGAGGTTGGGGTTTAGCAAATAATCATCTGGCAAAAAGGTGCTATAGCGGAAATCCCATTTCAGGTTCTGGTCTTCCACATCGGTTGTCGGTGAACCCGATAAGAGATAGTCGGCAGAAGTTAACTCAAAGGTTATTCCGAACTTTTCCATAGCTGCTTCCTCTTGTGAAGACTTAATATTGAGCATGCCGAAAACGCGGGCAGCCAGCGATTTTTCGCCGCTGAATGTGGATTCCGATTTTTCAAGAGGGCGTTTGGCGTTTACCTGATACGTGTGCCCAATGTCTTTCGAAGCACTGTAATCGGAGAATTGGCTTTTTTCGACAGTGCCAATCAATTCCCCATCCCGATAAATTTCGAATTCCTGAAGCCCTTCGATAGCGCTCCAGGCCAATGAAATTTTTGCTTTGGAAACAATGGCGGTAACTGCGGCCCGCTCGAGGAGGTTGTTGCAGTCCTCAGAGCGATTTTCGGTAGAAGTCCGCATTTTAATCCGTTCTTTGGCGGTTCCAGCAGCATCGAGCCGTTCGATTGTGTATGTGTAAAGTTCCCCCGGCTCCAAGCCGGTGTCCTGAAAAGAATTTCCCGTGCCCGTGTAGATGGTTTCGGCATCTCTTTTCACTTTGCATGTGTCGCCGGTATGGGTCCATTTAAACTCGATGATTGTATCTGTCTGGTGCAGCAAGTCGATTTCCAAGCTATCTTCTTTCGCATTCATCCGCTTCAGCTCCTTTAAAAGGGTATGTTAGGCTATACCCGCTTGTGGAAACTCCTGAACCTTTTCTTTGGCCGCCTGAAGCATCCTGCATCAATTTGCAAATCCCAGAAACAAATAGTATGTTTAAAAAAGAATCTAAAACGGTATATGCATGCCGGCCTCATGAAGGAGGAAGAAAAAATGTCTTTGAAAGATATGAAAAAACTGAGGAGCTTCCAAAATTTTGACGAGGCTGCTGAACACATCTTGCATATGCTCAGCAAGCAAATGAACATCAATACCTTATTCATTGCGAAAAACGACGGCGTTACCAATAAAATCATCAAAGCGGTCAACACCAGGGAAGAGTTGGTGCAAGAAGGGAGCTCTACGCCTTTTGAACAGACTTTTTGCAGTCTGAGTGTCAATTATGGCGATGAGCCATTGAAGATTGGCGATATCTCGAAAAGCGAAGTTGCTGGAAAGCTCAAGATCGCTTCGCAATTCAATAACGGTTCTTTCATGGGGATTCCGGTTTATTATGAAAATGGCGACATCTATGGCACGATTTGCGGATTGGATAACCAGCCCTTCGACTTTACAGAAGAACATCAACAATCTTTTGAAATGATGTCAGCACTTTTGACGTATGTATTGGAGCTTGAAAAAGCAAACGAACAAATCCAGTCGCTTTCTTCTCCGCTTGTGCCTGTGACGAAAGGCGTTTCCATCCTGCCAATAATCGGCCATATCACGCCACGGCGTGCGCAGGCGATCATTGAGGATGTGCTGGAGAAATGCGGGGCAGAAATGGAGTATTTAATCATCGATGTTTCCGGCGTCACACAACTCAACTCGGAAGTGGGCAAGTATTTACTGATGCTTGTCAGTGCGCTGAAAATCATTGGCGTCGCTCCGGTAATTACGGGCATCCAGCCATTTATGGCGTTGAAAGTGCCGCATTTTGCTGCAGCTTTAAAAGGCGAAATTATTGAAGCGAACCTCGAAATGGCTTTAAGCAAACTCGGTTTTGTGCTGAAAAGAGAAAACAAATAAAAAAGTGGATTGGGCGATGCCCAGTCCACTTTTCTTATTGTTCTTTATCAAAGAATACATGGCGGAGCTGCCAGGAGTCGCCGATTTCCAGCAGGCCGAACGAGTACTGGGGTTGGCGCCGCTTATCCGTAGGGGAACCGGGATTGAAAAGCGTCACGCCGCCTGCATCGCGCATGACGGGGATATGGGAATGGCCGAAGACGATGATGTCGACATTGTCGTCAGCAAATGCCTCAAACGCCCGCTGTTCCGTCGTATTGCGGATGCCGTCGCCGTGGATGACGCCGATTTTCAAACCTTCAATATCGAAAATCTTCTTCTTGCCGAAGCGGTCAAGGATGTCCCAGGGGTCAACGTTTCCCGTGACGCCGTCTGTGTTGGCATAAGCCGACAATTCATGAAAAACATCCATCGTCTGCCAATCGCCTGCATGAATGATGAAATCCGCTGTTTCACATTCAGCGACCAGTGCCTGCGGCAGCTTTTTGGCGCGGACGGGAATGTGCGTATCCGATACAATGACAATCTTTTTCATGTGAGAGCCTCCCTCAGAGTGGATTTCTTACACTTTACCAAAAGACCAGGGCGGAAGCCATTGATTATAAAAAGGGAAAGCGTCAAAATAGAAGCAAGTGATTGAGATTGAAAAAGATAAGGAGGCAACGGGATGACAAGCAAACGGAAAGTCAGCTGTTACATTGCGGCGAGCCTGGACGGTTATATTGCGACAAAAAGTGATTCGCTGGACTGGCTGTTCAAAGTGGAAATGGATGGGGACGCTGGGTATGGAGAGTATATGGAAACAATCGATACTGTTGTTATGGGGCGCCGTACGTATGAGTGGGTGATGGAGCATGAGAACGGAAACTATCCATACACCGATAAAAAATCATATGTATTTTCCAAATCGGCTCCTGATTCTGATGAGCATGCCACTTTTACCGATGAAGCGATTCCAGCCTTTGTGGAGCGTCTTCGGAAAGAACCCGGAAAAGGCATCTGGGTCATTGGCGGAAGCCAATTGCTGCACGCTTTTCTGAAAGAGCGGCTCATCGATGAATTGATCATCTCGTATGCCCCGGTGCTGATCGGCGACGGCATTCCGCTGTTCCGGCCGATGGACATGGAAACGGAGTTCACGTTATTGAGCGCAAAACAAACCGGCCAATTCGCCCAACTGCACCTTGTCAGGAAATGATGCATGATTGAAAATCCGAAAGCTTCGCGCTTTCGGATTTTTTTAATGATTGAACAAAATCGCTTTCGCTTTGGCAATCACTTGATCGTGCTCATCGTGGATGATGCAATCCGCGTGAGTGAGATTCGCGCCTTCTTTTACGGCAAATGCACGCGCGATCAGCATCGCGGATTTCGATTTCTTTAAAAACGTTACATTCACATCTACAGCAGCGACTTTCGGACGGCCGTTTTCATCGGGCGAAACAGCGTTGCGGAGCGCTGCGTCGGCGAGCGTAGAAATAATGCCGCCGCGTATGAATCCGGAACTGGCAGTAAAAACCGGCTTTATGGACAACGTCACTTTAACGCTCGTGTCGGTGATCCGTTCGTATCTCACTTCAAGAAATTCATCAAAAGGCTGTGGAATGAACATGGCATTGCCTCCTTGGAACATTCGTGTGTCATAAGGTATTCGCTTTAAAGCAGAGCGATTCCTTTTTAATAAAGCTGGACTTAAGGCTTTTCTCATATAAATATTGCGAAAATGGTAGAAAATTGTCCCTTGGCAAGTAATCGTACGACTTTAGAACGTTCCATATGTTTGAAATCAAGTAGGTCTGTCGGGTTTCTTCCTTTACTGTCAATCTTTATACTGAATGGAAGGGATTGTCTAACTATTCCCTAAATAGAAGGGAGAGAAAACATGAAGATCTTCAAGAAGCTTGTATTTGGACTATTGACCGTATTCTTTTTAAGTTTTTCTCAAACAGAAGCAGAAGCACATGCGCCAGATTTGCATACGGGAGTGAGCGGCAAGGAAGTGTCTGCCTTGCAAAGCCAGCTCAAGAAACTTGGGTATTTCAATACGAATCCGACCGGGTACTACGGTTCTATTACTAAAAACGCGGTCATTCGTTTTCAACGTGATTTTGGCGTTCCGGCAACCGGCTTTACCGGCCCGATGACACGCAGTGAATTGAAAGAAGTGGAAATGTTGGCGCGTACAGTCTACGGGGAAGCGCGTGGGGAAAGCTATACTGGCCAAGTGGCTGTGGCAGCTGTTGTTTTGAACCGGGTGTCTTCAAGCAAGTTCCCGAACTCTACATACAATGTCGTTTTTCAGCGCAATGCGTTTACCGCAGTGAGCGACGGCCAATACCGGATGAACCCGAACTCAACAGCTTATAAAGCGGCGCGGGCTGCGATGTTGGGATCCGATCCGTCCGGCGGCGCGACATATTATTACAATCCTGCCGGTGTTACAGATTCATGGATTTATTCACGCCCGACGATCAAAAGAATCGGCAAGCATATTTTTGCCTATTAAGAAAAAGTGAAAGGGCTGGAAGTTCCAGCTGGCAAGCTGCCGGGGAAACCGGCGGCTTTTTTATTGCTTTTGCAGTTTGAAATATGGGATGTTTTGTGTGGGAATGCCTGTTGCTGGGCTAGAACGTATATAATGAAAAAGAACGAATGGAAGGTGGAATAAAAGATGTCTGATCATACAAAAGGCGGGTTGCCGCCAAAAACCTGCAGCATTGAACGCTTGGTAACAAATGAAAAAGATGTGCAAAAAGTGCTGGCGGGCTCCAAAACAGCTACGCGGCGCAATGGCCGCTACGCCGATATCGGAGAAGTGATGGTGCTGGAAGGGCGCGAATTCACAGTGGAACGGGTTTATGCGGAAACGCTGGGCGATTTGAACGAGGAGAAAGCGCGCCAGGAAGGCTTTGATAGCGTTGAAGACTACAAGCAATCGATTTTGAAATTCCATCCGGGGATGCCATGGCTTCCTGAAATGGGCGTCTGGGTCCATGAATTTAAAGAGCTGCAGAAATAGATAATATGTATACCGTAGTTTTATATCTCCATATATTCAGTGCGATTTTGTCGATTGGCCCGTTTTTTGTGCTGCTTCCGCTGGTGAAGCGGATGGGCGGCGCGGAAGACGTTGTCCTAAGCTCGCAGATTGCCACTTTCAGATCAGCTGTCCGGCTCGTCAAACATGCCGGGCATGTGCTGGTGGCTACCGGCGCCTTGCTCATCTGGCAAAGCGGTTGGGCGTGGACAGATTCCTGGATTGCTTTGACGCTCGCTGTGATGGCCGGTTCCATTTTCTTTCTGGCACGGGCCTTTAAACCGGTGCTGCGGAAATTCGAGGAGCCAGGCGCCAACCGCGGGGCATTGCTGCGCGAGTTGAACCGCTCAATTTGGCTTTACGTTCTTTTGCTGGGATTGATGCTGTGGCTGATGGTGGCGAAACCTGCTTTCTGGTAAGAAGCGAAAAAAAGACAATGCCTGGTGAGAATTCGCACCAGGCATTGTCTTTTTCTATTGTCATCTTTGATTAGCCTTTTACTGCTCCAGCCGTCATGCCGGCAACGAAGAAACGCTGCAGGAAGACGTAGGCTATGACCATCGGTGCAGAGGCGATGATGACGCCGGTGAACAGCATCGGGTAGTTTGTCGAATACTGGCCTTGGAACTCAAGCAATGCAAGAGGCAAGGTTTTATACGCATTGTCCGTAATGAACAGCAAGGGATACAACAGGTCATTCCAATGCATCACGAACAGGAAGATAGCAGTGGCTGACAAAGACGGCAGCGATAGCGGAATGGCGACTTTCGCATACATCTGCCAATTGCCTGCGCCGTCGATGGTGGCAGCTTCAAATAATTCCTTCGGCAACGTTTTCATGAAGCCGGTGAGGATGAATACCGCTATCGGCAGCGTGGATGAGATGTTGACCAAAATCAATCCCACCAGGCTGTTCGTCAATCCGAAATCGAGCATCAGCGAATACAGCGGCACCATGATGACTTGCGCAGGCACCATCATGCCGAGCGTGAACAAGACGAATAAGGCGTTGCCGATCCAGCTATTGAGCCGGGTGATGCCATAAGCGATCATCGACGCGAAAAGCAAGGTCAGCGTGACAGAGAAAAGTGTCACAATCGTACTGTTCAAGAAATAGCCAGCCATCGTCTGTTCTTGGAAAATCGCAATGTAATTATCAAACTTGATGCCGCCTTCAGGAAAGCCGAGCGGGTTGGCGAATGTTTCTTGAAGTGTTTTGACTGACGTCAGCATTACGACCAACAACGGAATCAAAATTAATAAAGCATAGACGATGAGGGAAAACCTTCGGAAAAGCACACTGTTTTCCTCCTTTCATTAATAAGAGACCCGATCCGATCGCAATGCTTTGAATTGCAGAAACGTGATAAAAGCGATGATGATCATGAAAATAACGGAAATGGCGCTGGCGTAGCCAAATTGATAGCCTTCGAATGCAACGCTGTAGATATAGGTCGCGATGATTTCCGTCGAATAATTCGGTCCGCCGCCGGTCATCGCAAACACCAAGTCAAACGCTTTGAATGATTGGATGGTCGTATAGGCGACGACGATGGTTGCGGAAGGCGCCAGCAGCGGCCAAGTGACTTTGCGGAACGTCTGCCATTTGCTGGCTCCTTCGATTTTTGCCACTTCATACATTTCCTGTGGGATCGCCTGCAAGCCGGCAACGAAAATGATCAGCATCTGGCCCGCGTGGAACCAGACCTGTGTAATTGCCAGCGAGTAGATGGCGATATTGGCATTCCCGAGCCAGTTTTGCGCCAGAAAATCGAGGCCGATCACCGACAGGCCGCGGTTCAGGATTCCAAGGGAAGGGTCGTAGATGAACGCCCAAATGAAAGCCACGGACACCGATGACAAGATTGTCGGGAAAAAATACAACGCCCGCAGGAAAATGGTGGTTTTTGTATTTTTCAACATGATTAAGGCAAATGCCAATGCGACAATCGTCTGGAAAATAACGACGACAAACATGAATTTCAAGTTATTGCCGATGGTTTTCCGGAAAATCGAATCCGCTGTGAACGCGCGCTGGTAATTGTCGATGCCGACAAACTGGAAGGCATCGCTGAAGCCGTCCCAATTGGTGAAAGAATAGAATAACGCGCTGACCGTCGGATACAGGAAAAAGACGCTGTATAAGAGGAGGCCAGGCAAGAAAAATAGATAGATGGATTTAGGTGTTCTCATAATCTCATTCCCTGTTTTCGTCTACGATTTTTTGGGCAGCTTCGGCTGCAGCTGCAGGTTCTTCTCCGCCCAGGACATTTTCAATCGAGCTGAGTACAGCTGCTTCGATTTGCGCGTTGGTGATCAAAAAGCGCGGCTGGAATCGTGTTTTCTTTTCGTCGATCCAATAAGCGGTATTTTTCAAAGCCTCTGATTCGTACGTGACGTCAGTAACTGTCAAATGCTGGCCAGTTTCGTTTGCGTATTTAGAGGCAATCTCAGGCTGGCTCAGGAACTCGATGAATTTCTTCGCTTGTTCTTTTTTCTCAGACTTGCTATTGACTGCAAGCATGAAAGTCGCAGTGTTGATGCCTTCGTAGACCATTTCGCTTTCTTCTACTGTAATAGGCGCCAGCAAATCCAATTGCAAGTCAGGGTTCAGTTTTAAGAGGGAAGCCATATGGTAAGAGCCGGTCGCAATCATGGCAGCTTCTTCATTGGCTACCATCGACATGGCAGCATCCGCGTTGGTGCCTAAGGCATTTTCCTGGATATAGCCTTTGTCAGCCAATAATTTGAAGTCTTCCAGCGTTTTGACCCACCATTCATTGGTCAATGACTCTTCGCCGCTTTGCAATTTGGCGAAAATCTCTTCATCAGGAGCATTGTTCATCATCATGCTGTTCATGAACTGGTTCGGACCAATGTCCGCACCGGGGAAAGCAATCGGCGTGATCCCGTTTTCAAGCAAGGTATCAGCCGTCTCCTGGAACTCAGTCCAGCTTTTCGGAGCTTCCAAGCCCAGCTCATCGAACATGCCTTTGTTGTAGACCGGCATATTGAAAACGAGCTGGTAAGGGACCGCGTATTGCTTGCCGTCTTTTTGTCCAACTGAAATAAGGTTTTCGTCAAAGTTAGCAACGAACTCTTCGCCGCTTAAATCTTCAAACAGGCCGGCGCTTTGAATCGATTCGAACTGGGCTCCAGGGAATGATGTGAAGACATCTCCGGTTGCGCCGTCCGCTAGCATCCGCTGGGCAGTGCCTTGGTATTGATCGGATGGATAAATGTTCATTTCCACCGCGATATCCGGATTAGCGCTTTCAAATTCAGTAATGATTTCATCAAGGACCGCTTTATCTTCGCCGCGCCAATGAATAAAGCTGATTTTTGTCTTATCGCCAGAGTCTCCGCCGCTTTCGGCTCCATCCCCGCCGCTTTCCCCGGCACATCCGGATAGGATCAGCAGTAAAGTTAAAAATGCGGTTGCTAAAAACCAATGTTTTTTCATCTTCTTGTTGCCCCCTCATTTAGTTAATGGACTCGCTTATTATTAGATTACCTTAAAACGGCTTGCAGAAACAGAATTATCCTATTATTTTGCTTTCAGTTGACAAAAGCGGCTGGATTTCATAAGATGAGGTCAACCTTTTTGTACGGATTAAGGCAGAAGGTGCCGGAAGCGGCATCGCCGGAGTACAGCTGAGTTGAGCATAGTTGAGTAAATCGCCGAATAAGAAGAGTAGCATGTGAAAGCCTCTCAAAGAGAGCCAGTGTCAGGTGGAAACTGGCGGGGCACGCATGTGAATGGACTTATGAGTGGCCCCTTGAAGTTGGAGTAGGGAGGCCCGTTTCCCCCGCGTTACTGGGGTCAGAGGAAAAGCTGGTTCAGCTTTGACATGAGGTGGCACCGCGGTTAATCCGCCCTCAGCAAGGGGTTTCCCTTGCTGAGGGCTTTTTTGTTTTAGCCACGAAGAAGATTGACAAGCAGAGGAGATGAGCAGAGATGAAAATGAAAAAGATCGAAGGAGATTCATTGACGCCGATTGCGGTGTTCAACCGTTTAGAAGGGCCGCGCAAATGCCTGCTGGAAAGTTCGCTGAAAACAACGGCTACAGGCCGCTATTCATTTATTGGGGCAGACCCTTCCAAGGCTTATATCGGGGAAGGGGAAACATTGAGGGAAGTGGATTTCAGGTCCGGCAAGGAAACCTTGCACGCCGGGAAGCCGCTGGAACTTTTGAAAAGCCTTATGCCGGTGCGGGAAGCTGCTGTCGAGGGATTGCCGTTTACGGGAGGCGCACTCGGCTATATCGGCTACGACGCAATCGGCGTCTACGAACCGGTCGAGGCAGCTGTCGAGAATAGTTTGCAGATGCCTGATATCCATCTCCAGCTTTATGAAACGATCATCGTTTTCGACCATGTAAAGCATGATGCCACGATCATTTCATTTGAAGATAAAGTCGAAGAGATTGAAGCGCAGCTGCGCGAGCCGGAAACGGAAGAAGCGGAAATGCATCAGCCGCCGTTGGCTTTCAGTTCGAAAATCAGTGCCGAAGCATTCCGCAAGCAGGTTGAGCAGGCGAAAATGCATATCCGCAAAGGAGATATCTTTCAAGTGGTGCTGTCGCAGCGCTTGTCTGCGGCGTATGCGGGAAATGCCTTCCAGCTATACCGCAAGCTGCGCAAGCAGAACCCGTCTCCTTACCAATTCTTTATTGATTTCGATGGCTATGCAGTCGTCGGTGCCTCGCCGGAAAGCTTGCTGACGGTCCGAGGCGGCCATATGATTACGAACCCGATTGCAGGGACGCGCAAACGCGGCCGTACGGAAGTGGAAGACGCAGCGCTTGCTGAAGAGCTGGCCAATGATGAAAAAGAGCAGGCAGAGCACCGGATGCTTGTCGACCTGAGCCGCAATGATGTGGGCAAAGTGGCGGCAGTCGGCTCGGTGAAGATTCCGAAATACATGGCAATTGAGCGATATCAGCACGTCATGCACCTTGTTTCAGAAGTCACCGGGGAGCTGAACAACGCAATGCATCCGCTTGATGCACTCGTCTCCTGCCTGCCTGCGGGCACGGTATCGGGAGCTCCGAAAGTCCGGGCGATGCAATTGATCCAGCAATTTGAAAAGGAACGCAGGGGCGTTTACGGCGGAGCGGTCGGCTACATCGGCTTCAACGGGAATTTGGATGTCGCGCTCGCAATCCGCACATTCGTCGTCAAGGATGAAAACGTCCATGTCCAGGCGGGTGCCGGCATTGTCCATGATTCCGATCCGCAATCGGAATACGAAGAAACGCTTCATAAAGCGCGATCCTTGACGGAGGTGTTCGGATGATTCTGTTGATCGATCATTTTGACTCATTTACCTATAACATTTACCAGGCGGTCGCTGAAGCGGGCCAAGCGGTCGAGGTTGTACGCTACGGCGTGCTCAGCACCGAAGAAATCATCGCCAAACAACCGGACGCGATTATCTTGTCACCTGGGCCGGGACACCCGGACGCACTGCCGGAATCGATCCAGCTTATCCGGGAAGCCTATAAATCGATTCCGATTCTCGGAGTATGCCTGGGGCATCAGCTGATCGGAGCCGCTTTTGGCGGGGAAGTCGCTGAGGCGCCAGCAATCAGGCACGGAAAAGTGTCAGACATCGAACATAACGGAAAGGGCCTCTTCAGCGGTCTTACGGAGCCGCTCCCTGTGATGCGCTATCATTCACTGGCTTTGCAGGCAGAGACAGTGCCCGACTGCCTCGAGGTCCAAGCAACCGCGCTTGATGATGGCTGCATCATGGCCATCAAGCATAGGAGCCAGCCGGTTTACGGTTTTCAATTTCATCCGGAGTCAATCGGCACACCCGCTGGTGCAGACTTAGTAAAAGCATTTTTGGCAAAGATTGCAGAAAAAACCGCTATCCAATAAAACAAAAAGGCGATCCGGAAATTTTCTTCCCGGATCGCCTTTTATTTATTTTCGGATGACAGGCATGGTGCAGCAGCGAAACGCACCGCCGGATTTGATGATTTCGGAAAAATCATTTTCGATAACGTGGAAGCCGTGCTGCCGCAATTGGGCGTTTACTTCGAGGTTCTGCGGCTGGCTGAAAACACGCCGGCTGCCAATCGACAAAACATTCGTGCCAAGCGCAAATTGTTCTTCGCGGTTGACAGGGATCAAGGTGTATCGTTCGGCAAGCATGGAAACGGTCTCGCTGCTCAGCGCTTCCGGAAAAATCAACGCCTCAGTCGGCGACAAGATATTGAAGACACAATCCAAATGCAAATAACGTTCGTCGAAATGGACAGGAATGACTTGGAACGAAGGGAGCTTTTGTTCGAGCTCCTGAATCGTCTTTTCTGACGTGCGGCTGCTGATGCCGACAAAAATCGTATCTTGGTCGATGAGGACATCGCCGCCTTCTACACGGTGGCTGCCGAGAGATTGGAAACGGATCTGGCGTTTGGCCAGCCATTTCTGCAATTCTTCTTCTTCGCCTTGGCGGATAGATGCGGCCATGTCGCCGATGAACACTGTATCTTCTATCGTAAACCCGATGTCGCGTGTAAAAACTTGTTCGGGGAAATGATCGGAAGGTTCGAGCATCACAGTTTCCACTCCGTTTTCCTGCAGCGCCGCAACAAACTGGCGGTGCTGGTGCATCGCCGTTTCGACATCTATGTTCTCCTGCTGGTAGCGCTTTTGAACATCGTTGATGATTTCCTTGATTTCCATGTATTTAGGCGGGCAAAGCAGCACGAGGCGCAGCGGATCATATTCGCTTCTGCACCAGGCAGAAGGGGTTTCTTTTGCATGAGATGACATAACGGGTTCCTCCCAAAAAGCTCTTTGATAAAGTACCATTCCCTTTTGAAATAAAGCTTAAAACATGAATCGGAGATATAATGGGAAGGGAATCTGCAAAAGGCGATCAAGGGGGAATTGGAAATGGAAATCATCCAGTCAAATGGACAGGAAGAGCGGGACTTTATCCGCTCGAAAGTAATTGAGCATAATATGCAGAAGCTGGGCGAACATGCGCGTGCACTTGGCGGGCCAATCGGGTTTGTTGTCCGCGGAAGCGGGGGTGAGATCCTGGGAGGCGTCACGGGAACGGCATATTGGGGCCATATGCACATCGATTTCTTGTGGGTGGACCCGCAATGCCGCGGCCAGCGGATTGCCGAACAATTGATGCGGGCAATCGAGCAATATTCCCGTGAGCGCCAGTACCGGCTATTGGTAGTCGATACGTTCAGTTTTCAGGCGCCTGAATTCTATATAAAACAAGGATTCCGGGAGTTCGGTGTGCTGCATGACCATCCGGAAGGGCACAGCCAGCATTATTTCGAGAAGCGGCTGGCGGACTGAAAAAGGTTTGGCCTATAGAAAAAACAAACCCCAGCATCAAATCGATGCTGGGGTTTGAAACAGGCTATTGTTCTTGATAAAACACTTTATCAACGTTGTATTTCGCTTTCTGCGTGTTGATCAAATATGTTTCGTAGATGTCGCGTTCCATTGGGTCTTCAACGATGGATACCGTGATGCGGTAAACTTCATCGCGATGGTTTTTCAATGGTGACACGCTGTCTTCAAAATGCTTTTTAACACGTTGGCGAAGTTTGCGGGCTTTGCCGACAAACAATAAATCGCCGCTGTGGTTAAAGAACTGGATGATGCCGCCTTTGTCGCGCGGAATCTCATGCAGGTCGATAAACCCGTAAAGCGGTTTGACGACAGCCTCGTCGCCGATGATTTCCTGTTTGCGTTGTGTGATTGTCACATCCGCTTTTGGTGGTTGAATATTAATCATATTTATCACGTCCTCTATTATCGTAATGCCTATAATACCACAAAAAGGCGCAGAAATCCATTGGCTGTTTTCTGCGCCTGTGCCGGCTGATGTTTAGAGGGAATCGAGTTCTGCGCCAGCTTCGTTGCTGCCTTGGAGCACTTCAAATGTTTTGCGGTAGGTGTTTGGGCGATCCAGTACTTCCACAAGGATGTGCGCGACGTCGGCACGCGGAATCGAGCGATCGCCGATTGACGTGAATCCGTCAGCGGACACTTCAATGTGCGCTGTTTTATTTTCATCGGATAACGCGCCTGGGCGGACGATCGTGTAATCCAGGCTGGTTGCCTGAAGAAGGTCGTCTGCGGTGCGTTTAGCCACCAGATAGGGCTTCATTTCCTCGCCGCCTGAATCCGGATCTGCCGAACCCATTGAGCCGAGCTGAACAAAGCGCTTCACGCCTTTATCTTCTGCGTATTTTGCTGCTTTGGCAGCGCCCCATAAATCGATTGTGAGGGTTTTATCCGCACCTGTCGAAGGGCCGGACCCTGCTGCAAAAATGACTGCGTCCGCGTTGTCGAATGCCGAGCTGAAATCTTTTTCCAGGTCGCCGATGACTACATCCGCAGCTCCCAGTTCTTTAAGATGCGCAGCTTGCTCTTCTTTTCGGACAAGCGCAATGGCGTCATGCGAAGAATCAGATAATTCTTTTACAATGTGGCGGCCTACTTGGCCATTTGCTCCAATTACCAATACTTTCATGTTTATTTCCACTCCTTCTGTAAACTATGTCTTTTATGAGTATTCCCTTGAGAACTTAAGGTAAACGGACATTTTGTGAGGGAATGGTGAAAAGCGGCATCCCGTTTTTTCGGCTTATGCTATCCAAAAAACTGCAGACAGGCTAAAATAAGGAAATGGAGGTGTTTAGAATGGAATTTTCAAATTTTAGTTTTCATGCAATACAAGATCCGACCGGCATTATGGTGGGAAACCGGTATGAATTTTTGGTAGATGTTGAAGTGGATGAAGACGACGAACTGTATACGGCTGGCGGCCTTGAGCTGCGTGTAATCTTAGCGGTTGACGACAATGGCGCGCGTATTGCACATTATAATTTTGTGGATAAACTTTCCAAAGAAATTTTGGAATTCGCTCTTGAAGAAGACGAAGAGCAAGAAGTTCTTGCGTTCTGCCAAGAAAAACTATAAAAACACAATGAAAAGCCCCCCGGCCAATTTGGCCGGGGGGCTTGATCATTAGATTTTCACATCAATTTTTGCATCTTTTTTCAATTCATCAATGCGTTTAGCAACAGCTTCCTGAGATTTTTCCTGTTCAAGCGACTGGCGAATCATTGGCTCCATTTCTTCGAAAGGCGGAGCTTCCTGTTCTGATGTCGATTTGAATTGGTCGTAGGCCGCTTTCAATTCCTCATCCGTGATTTCTTCAGTTTTCAATTCTTCGGCAACATATGCTTCATACGTAATCTGTTCGCTGAGCTGTTGTTCGATATCTTCCATCGAATAGCCGCTTTCTTTAAGTGCCTCATTCATGGCGTCTTCGCTTTCAAATTGTCCCTTAAGCTCTTCAAGGCGTTCTTTGACTACGGCATCATCTGCTTTATGCCCTTTATCTGCAGCATCCTGCAAAATCAGTTTATTGCCGACAATGACATCGATGGCTTGATCTTTCACCATTTTGGCATTTTCTTCTTCTTTCACGTCAGTGCCTTGCGTCGCCATTGAAGTTTCTAGCTGGCGCGCCACGCTATTATAGACATTGCCCAACACTTCTTCGTCGTTGACCACAACCACAACATCTTCTTCTGCTGGCAGGTCAAGCTTTGTCTCTTCTCCCGCAGCTGCCTGCTCTTCTGATGCTTTTGCTGTATCTTCTTTCGGTGCAGCTTCTTCATTATCTGAACATGCGCCAAGCACGGCTGCTAGCAGCAGGGGCGCAAATACGAATTTCATTTTCTTGATCATATAGGAAAAACTCCTCTTCACTTTGTCTCGTTACAGTTAACCATATTTCACAGCAGGTTACAAATAGTTCGGCATTGCCGCCAAGAGGGACGGCACATTCTGTATAATGGAAACAGCATTAGAAATCAGTTGATTGGAGATAGTGAAGTGAGCAGATATTTCAACCGCGCCACCTTTTTATTGGTTTTTCTGGTGCTCATTTGGGGTGTCAGCTGGTCGATCTACAAAATGGCGCTCGACTACACCCCACCGATTTTATTTGCTGGAGCACGCTCTTTTTTAGGCGGACTGCTTTTGGCTATTGTCTTGCTGCCTGCATGGAAACGCTTAAGGTGGCGGGAAAATTGGCCGGCATATTGCATTTCCGCTTTGTTCAATGCGGTGCTCTTCTACGGATTGCAAACTGCAGGGCTGGAATACTTGCCGGGAGGACTGTTTTCGGTCGTGGTCTACTGCCAGCCAGTCCTGATCGGTATTTTTGCTTGGCTCTGGCTGGGGGAAAACATGACCATCTTGAAATTTTCTGGACTTCTGGTCGGCTTTTTCGGCATATTGGCAATTAGCGCGGACAGCTTAACTGGCGCTATATCAATGGTTGGCATCATCATGGCGCTGGCGGCGGCGCTCAGTTGGGCGCTCGGCGTCATCTATGTGAAAAAGGTGGGCAAGCGGGTTGATTCGATGTGGATGGTGTCCATGCAATTTCTGATTGGCGGTGCAGTGCTGCTCGCTATAGGAAGCTTTTTTGAGGATGGTTCGGAAATCATGTGGAACCTGCCTTATTTCATCGGACTCGGGTTCGGTGCGACATTGGGTGTGCCGATTGCCTTTGTCATCTATTTTCACTTGATGAATAATGGCGAGGCCAGCAAGGTGGCGGCCTTCACATTTTTGGTGCCGCTTATTGCCGTCCTGGCTGGTGCGGTATTCATGGGTGAAGAAGTTACCAATACACTCGCAGTGGGGCTATGTTTAATCATTCTCAGCATCTACTTAGTCAATAAGCGCCCTCGCAGGCAAGTGCTGCCGTAGCTTCTTGAATGGCATGGAAGTAATTTCAGGTGCCGCAAAAGCCCAATGACTGGTATAGTTATAATTGTATTTAAATAAACATTCAAACAATGGAAACCATCATCGGGAGGCGCTCATATGGAAATCAGAAAAAACATCTTACCGCGTAAAACTTTGGATACAATCCAGCCTTATTCGCCGGGCAAACCAATTTGGGAAGTACAGAAAGAATTGGGCTTGGACCGCGTCATTAAATTGGCATCAAATGAAAATCCGCTTGGCCCTTCTCCGAAGGCAGTAGAAGCGATCAAAAAGAGCTTGTCGGAATTGAACCGTTACCCCGATGCTGATGCGACGGCTTTAAAAACAGCCATTGCCGAACAATACGGTGTAACAACGTCGCAAATCATTCCGACAAACGGTGCAGACGAATTGATCACGCTCGTTTCGGAAGCGTTTTTGGAACAAGGGGACGAAATCATCGTGCCGTCGCCTTCATTCAGTGAATACGATTTTGGGGCGCACATCATGGGGGCAAAAGTGGTGCCGGTGCCATTCGCAGAGAACTTTGAGTTTGACGTGGATGCCATTTTAGCTGCTGTTACGAATAAAACCAAAATCATTTATATCTGTACGCCGAACAATCCGACGGGCACAATCATGGCCAAAGCGGATATCGAAAAAGTGCTCAACTCGGTGAATGATATCCTGGTTGTTATTGACGGGGCTTACAGCCACTTCGCTGATGTGCCGGAATACACAGAAGGTGTTGAATTCGCCAAAGCCGGATACCCGGTCATCGTGCTGCAGACGTTCTCGAAAATTTACGGCATTGCGGGACTGCGCGTGGGCTTCGGCATCGCACCGGAAGAAATCATCCAATCGGTGCTGAAAGTGAAAGAGCCATTTAACGTCAATGCATTAGCGCAAACAGCCGCTACAGCTGCAATCACGGATACGGAACACGTAAAAGCATCTCGTGAAGCCAATAAAGCAGGGCGCGAGCTCTTCTATAAAACGTTTAAAGAACTGGGTTTGAAGTATACGGAAAGCGAAGCGAACTTCGTTTTGGTGGAAGTCGGCCCGAACGGCGAGGAAATCTATAAAGCCCTCATGGCGCAAGGCGTCATTGTCCGCTACGGCAAAACATGGGGCTTGCCGGAATTTATCCGCGTTTCGGTCGGCACGCCGGAAGAAAACGAATTCTTCATTGAAGTATTGAATGGCTTATTGGCCAAACAGGCATAAATCGGCAGCGCTGAATCCATTTGGGTTCAGCGCTGTTTTTCGGCTGGACGACGTTTACGGGCCCTCCATAGCGGGAAAATTTATGGGATAAAGCAAGTTATGGAGGATGGCTGACATGCGATACGATTGTGTAATAATCGGCGGCGGGCCCGCGGGCTTGAACGCTGCTTTGGTGCTGGGAAGATCGCGGAGGAAGACATTGATTTTCGATGACAATCACGGCCGGAACCTGGTGACCCGTGCATCCCACGGCTTTATCACCCGGGACGGCATCCAGCCATCGGAATTCAAGCGGCTGGCGTATGAAGAAGTCGCTAAATACGATTGTGTCGAGTTGAAGAAAGACCGGATTGCCGATATCGAACATGTGACCGATACCCATTATGTATTGACGACGGCAAAAGGGGAAGTTTACCACAGCATCAAAGTCCTGCTCGCAACGGGACTGAAAGAAGAGCTGCCCAATATACCGGATATTGAAAATTATTATGGCACCAGCTTGTTCAGCTGCCCGTATTGCGACGGCTGGGAACTTCGGGATCAGCCGCTTGCGGTCATCGCGGATAAGAACGTATTTGAACTGGCGAAAAAAGTCTTTACATGGAGCAGGGACTTGGTGGTGTTTACAGACGGGGAAGGGCGCTTGGAGCTGGAAGACCGCGACAAGCTGGAGGCGAAAGGGATCGTCGTCTACGAAGACGTGATCGATGGCCTTGAAGGTGAAGAAGGGCAATTGCGCAGCGTGCGGCTTGAAGACGGCACCTTGATTGACCGGCGCGGCGGATTTGTCACGCCGCGCTGGAGCCATGCTACGCCTTTTGCCAAAAAGCTCGGCTGCCGCTTGAATGCCCACGGCGGCATCCTGACGGACGGCTATGGCCGCACTAACGTCTGGAACGTCTATTCCGCGGGCGACGCGTCTCTGATCGTCCCTTCGCAGCTCATCATTGCGGCCGGTGAAGGAAGCGCCGCTGCCATCGGCATAAATGGCGACTTGACCAATGAATATTTCGACACTGAGTTCCATGAAGAGGATGACGTCTGATTCGCACGGATGACCCGATTTGATTGCATGGCGCAGGACAGTTGCGTTAAAATTTATAAAACGAACACCCGAGGAGGCGGATCGGCATGCCGGGGTTATTGTCATCAATCGTTTACATCGATACGGAACGGTTTATCGAAGCGGGGGAGATGCGGATCATCCAGCGGGAATACCATCTTCAATTGTTTGAAGATGAAGTGGTCGCTTCGGCGTCGGTCTTCAAACTGCCGAACGTCTGGGATGTTTCCTATAAATCCTTTTCGCAAGATGCGAAACTGCTGTATCTGCATACCCATAGAGGGGTCATCACATATAGAGTCCACGAAGATCCGGGCCATTTTGTGAAAACCTTTAAAAAGTTGAAGAATACGCATTATTAGAGCCTGGAGAAATCTGCGGCTTTTTCTTTTTGCTCATTAATTTACTGCTGAAAACACGAATTTATGTTAAAATTCAGAAAATAGTGCGAAAAAACGGGATGGAGGAGACAAGGCATGCAGAACATCATTGAGACGGCTGACAAGTGGGTCGAACGGGTAAATGCCAAGGATGTTGATGGCGTATTGGCGGTTTCTGACCACAATATCGAAATGATCGGTCCGGCAGGCAGTGCGGTAGGGCACGACACATTGAAGCAATGGGTGGAAAACTCGCATATCCACTTGGTCACCCGAAACCGTTACGCAAAAAGGGATAAAGTGATTTATGAGCAGGTAGGCACGTGGGATGACGAACGCGGCGAAGTGGTCATCTATACGTATATGGAGATAAAAAATAACAAAGTATGTGAAATTGCGCGCTACGATACGCTGGACGATGCTTTCGGCAGCAGCGGGTTAAGCGAGGAAGATAAAATTTGAAAATCCCTCGCCTGGAAGAAATCAGGCGAGGGATTTTTGTTTTCAGTTTCGGTTTTTTGACAGGAGAGGCTCCAGCTCATCCCAATGCGCAATGCGGGGATGCGCCAAGTGGCGATTATAGGATTGATCTTTCATCACTACGGTCAGCGAGCCGCGTGTTAAATGTTCCACAACCGCAGGCTTGTCATCAAAATAATAATCGAGTTCGAGCTTTTCGATGATGTGGACTTTCTCAGCATCTTTCATGCCGCAATAAAAACGGCTGTCTGCAACCGGAAAGCCCTGCTGCTTCATCCACGTTTTTGTGCGTTCTGCATGTTTTCCAGGGCGGGCGGTCAAGTAATAGATTTCATGCCCTTGGCGTTCCAGTTTTTGAAGCAATTCAACTGCTCCCGGGTAAATCGGGCATTCCGTATAATACAATTCCTCCAGCACGCTATTCCACATATGATGGCCTTCTTCATCGGTCATGCCGAAGAGCGTATGGATTTCCACACGGTCAAGTTCGTGGAAATGGGATGCGTCGACTTTCCGGCCAAGCTTTTCCTGGTAAAGCCCAAAAGCGTATTCCCGCAAATTGATCAATGTATCGTCGATATCAAATCCGAATTTCATAAGTTTTGCTCCTTTTTGACAGGGTAGCCTGTAAACTTAAAGTCTTTGCCGATTTTAACAAATTCACCGCGTTCCAACTCGACGGCGTCTTTCATCAAATCATAACCCATGCCCTCGATGAACGTGGGCGCCTGTTTGCCGCCGATCAGTTTCGGTGCAAAGTAAAAGACCGTTTTGTCTACCAAGCCGGCTTCAAGAAAAGCCGCATTGACCGTGCCGCCGCCTTCAATGAACAACGAAGAAATGGATTTTTCGCCTAAGATGCGGACAACATCGCGGACATCGACTTGTTTCAAGCCGCTTGTTTCGAAAACGGAAATTCCAAGCTGTTCCAATACGGCTTTTTTCTCAGGATCCACTTTTTGGGCAGTGAAAATCCAAGTCTCAGCAAGGCCGTCTGCCACAATTTTCGAGTCGAGGGAAATCCTCAGCGACGAATCCAAGACAATCCGGAGCGGGTTGCGCCCATCCGGTATGCGTGCCGTCAGTTCAGGATCATCTTCGACGACAGTTCCGACACCGACAAGAATCGCTTGGTTTTCGCTCCGCAGCTGATGGACATCCAGGCGCGCTTCTTCTGACGTGATCCATTTTGAATCGAGCGAGCGGGTAGCGATTTTGCCATCTAAAGTCGAAGCCGCCTTTAATGTGATAAAGGGCCGTTTTTCGGTGATGAAAAGATTGAACACTTCATTCATTTGGCGCGCTTCTTCTTCGCATACGCCAACCCTTACGTCGATTCCGGCGCGTTCGAGTATCGCCACGCCGTTGCCGGAAACCAACGGATTCGGATCCAGTGTGGCAATCACCACTTTTTTCAATCCGGCGTTTACGATCGCTTCCGCGCATGGCCCGGTGCGGCCGTGATGCGAACAAGGTTCCAATGTGACATAGATGGTGCCGCCGCGTGCGGCATCGCCGGCCATGCGCAGGGCGTGGATTTCGGCATGCGGTTCCCCCGCTTTTAAGTGGGCGCCGATGCCGACAACGCGGCCGCCGTTGACGATGACCGATCCGACGAGCGGATTCGGCTCTGTCTGGCCTTTCATCGATTTGGCATTATTGATGGCAAGCGCCATGTAAAAATCATCTTGCGGCATGTGCTTCGTCCTCCAATTCTTCCAAATGGCCGGATCGGCTGATTTTTGTCTGCAGGTACTTCTCGTTGTATTCCGATTTGTCGCCCCAAAGAGCCACTCTTCCGGCAATCGCCAAATCGGAATTTTCAAGTGCCGTCAGTTTTTTCGGGTTATTGGTCATCAACGTAACCGGTTTTGTGCGCAATTGCTTCAATACGGCAATGGCGTCTTCGTAATTCCGGGAATCGTCGACAAAGCCCAGGCTTTCATTCGCTTCGACTGTATCGTAGCCGTTCTCCTGCAGGACATACGCCATCGCCTTGCTGAACAGGCCGATGCCGCGCCCTTCATGGTTCGCCAGGTAAAACAAGGCGCCTGAACCGTGGTCGGTGATCTGCTGCATCGACTGCTTCAGCTGGAAGCCGCAGTCGCAGCGCTTGCTGCCGAAAATATCGCCGGTGTGGCAAATCGAATGCATGCGGATCAGCGCATCTTCGCTGTTTTTAAAATCACCGTAAACAAGCACGCTCGACTGCTGGTATTCAGCCAAGTTGGAAGAAGATAATTTTTCAATGATGCTGCCATAATCCTCTGTCACTTCATCGTGCTTCAGCCAGCTGTACCACTGGAATTCAACGGTGGCGCCATTGAGGCTGACCGGCAAGCGGATCGGGCCTACCAAGTAAATCGCTTCTTCGTCCATTTTGATCAATTGGATTTTATCTTTTAATACCGACAATACTGCCGGTTCGAGTTTCATTGACGTCATCGGATTTCCCCCTTAAAATACGCTTCTATACATCTAATGGTTATTATACTCTAACTACTTACTAAAAGTAAGTTATAAGCTCCTTTTTTATTCCGTTTTTCTACAAATGATAATTATTATCGTTAATAATTAAAGTAAATAACTGTTTAAATGATTTTCATTCTCAATTAAATTAATAAATTCTCAATTACTTGGCAGGCACGAAAGCGATGTGTTATATTATCTATATTAGAATGATTATAAATAAGGAAGAGGAGGAATACACATGTTACCAGCAAAATTGACTTTGGCGTTAAACGATCAGTTCAATAACGAATTACAGGCCGCTCACACATATACGGCCATGGCTGCTTACTTTTCGAAAAAAGGGTACCACGGATTCGCCAATTTCTATTTAGTTCAATCACAGGAAGAGCATCAACATGCGATGAAGTTCTACCATTACTTAGCGGCGATGGACGAAAAGCCGGTGCTTCAAGCATTGAATGAACCTAAAAATCATTTCGAAAGCGCACTGGATGTATTGGAAAGTTCCTTAGCGCAGGAAAAAGACGTGACGAGCAATATTTATGCGCTTGTAACATTGGCAGGCGAACTTCAGGAACACGCAACGTTATCGTTTTTGGATTGGTTCATCGAAGAGCAGACGGAGGAAGAAAAAACCTTCCGGGATCTCATCACCCGCATAAAGCAAATTGAAGAAGGCGGCGAATACTTCCTGAAAATGGACGATGAATTCGCTGAACGAAAATTGTAGGCACAACGCGGCGGTACACATCAATTTGTGTGCCGCTTCATTTTGAAAAGGAAGTGATTTGCATGACAATCGATTACCAGCCGGCTATTCATTTTAACCATGTCGGTTTCAGCATTGGGGATTTCCGTATTTTGAAAGGCATAACCGGTTCATTTCCTGAAGGGAAAATAACGACGCTGGTCGGGCCTTCCGGTGCCGGAAAGACGACTTTGCTGAAATTATGCAATGGCCTGCTGTCACCGGATGAAGGAGAATTGTACATCAAAGGTGAAGCGGTCAACCAGTTCAATCCCGTGGATTTGCGCCGCATGGTGGGCATTGCGCTGCAAAGTGCGCCGATGGTCAGCGGGACTGTTTACGATAATTTGAATCTGCCATTGGAATTGCAGAACCAGAAACTGCCTGTTGAAGAAGCGGAAGCGTTGCTCGAAGATGTCGGCCTGGCAAAAGATTTGCTGAACCGCAATGTGAAAGACTTGTCTGGCGGACAACGCCAGAAAGTATCGATTGCGCGAACGCTTGTCAACAAACCCAAAGTGCTGCTGCTGGATGAAATCACCTCCTCATTGGACCGCACCTCGTTAAAGGAAATAGAGGAATTGATCGTGAAAATAAATGAAAAATACGGCACCACCATCATCTGGATTACGCATAACCTCCAACAGGCACTCGAGATCGGCGATTACACTTGGGTGATGATGGATGGCGAGGTCATTGAAACCGGGGAAAGTGAATTACTGAACGACCCGCATAATGACCAAGTTAGGCGTTTTGTGAAGGGGGAAGCGAAATGAGTTATTTCACTTTATCTTTAACGCTGATTTTCGTACTGATTCCGCTCATTTTGTCAAAAACCTTTAAACTGGGTTTGGAAAAAGATACGGTAGTCGCCACGGTGCGTTCAATTATCCAATTGCTGGCCGTCGGCTATGTCTTGAAATTCGTCTTCGATTCCAGCAGCTTGATCTATGTTTTTCTGATGGTCACGCTAATGGTCGTTGCAGCCACCCATAACGCGCAGAAAAAAGGGGCATCAATCCAAGGCATTACGCTTAAGGTTGCCGTTACGTTAGTGTTCGTGGAGGTGTTGACGCAAGGCATCCTTATCGGCTTTAACATCACCCCGCCTACGGCGCAATACATCATCCCGATCAGCGGCATGGTCATCGGGAACTCAATGGTACTGTCGATTCTTTTCCTTAACCGCTTTACAGCGGAAGTGGAATCGCACCAAGACCAGACCGAATTGATCCTGTCGCTTGGCGGAACACCGAAACAGGCGATCCATAGGCAGCTGATCCGGTCGATCAAAGCCAGCATGATCCCGACGATTGAAAGCCAAAAGACTGTCGGGCTTGTTCAGCTGCCCGGAATGATGAGCGGTCAAATCATTGCAGGGGCAGACCCGATCCAAGCGGTCCAATTCCAGCTGTTAATCATGTTTTTATTGTTGACGACTGCATCCGTGACTAGCATCATGCTTGGGTTCCTGTCTTATCCGACTTTATTCAATAAAAGAATGCAGATTTTAAAAAGCTGACCAGACAAAGGTGAACAGACCTTAGGCGTGCCCATAAACTTGGGCATGCTTAGGGTCTGTTTTTTGTATACATCAGCTTTTATTGGTGGAAGAAGGATAGAACGTGTCAATCTCAAATTTCCCGGAACCGGGAAGAGCTTCTATCAGCTGTGAGCCGAATAGGCGGGCCGGCGTCGAGCTGCCAGCAGGAAAGCTGCCATTCAATAGGCGTCCCACCGTTTCCAAAGCGCCGTAGACGGTCAGGTCGTAAACATTCGCCACTTGGATGCGCACGGATTTCCGGAGGCCGGCTGCATTCGATGCTTCGCCCCATATGAAGGCGGGTGAATTTTTGCGCAGCGTTTCGTCGGGGCCGCTGACGTTTTGCTCCACCCAAGTGCTGAGTTTTTGCTGCACCGGACCTGAAGCAAGTACTGGGCGCAAGGCATTTGACAGGCGTGCGCCGAAAACGGCTGCCCGCGGCATCGGAATCCATGTCGAAATATCCGGGATTCCGGTTGTATAAAAGGCGGTGGCGACATCGCCCCACGGAATACCGATGGCAGACTTGGTGCCCCTTCCGAAGTCGATCCGGCGATGCTGGCTGCCCAGTGGCACTGTCGTAAGCCTCCCGTTCCGGCGCACAGCGCTGCCAGAGCCAAGACCCCGGACCGCGGTTTTATAGGTGCCTGGAGATATGCCAGAATCCGAGTCGAAGCCCAGTGCCAGTTGCGTGGCGTCCGGCAGGATTTCTTTCAATTTCAAGGCGGTGCAGTCTGTCGGGATAACATCGAAGCCAACCCCGGAACAAAGGACGACGCCAGCAGCAATTGCCCGTTCGTGTTGTGCGTGTGTATGTTCAAAGACGGGGATTTCCCCAGTAATATCCAAGTAATGAGCGCCTGAGGCCAGACAAGCTTCAATCATCGGTTTGCTCGTTTCGCTGAAAGGCCCTGCGCAATGCAGCACAAGATCGATGTTCTGCAAATGTTCATGCGCCCGGCCATCCAAAGGGAAGGTTCGTGTTTCCAATTGGAATTGTGCAGCTAATACTGCCAGTTTCTCAGCATTGCGCCCGGCAATTACCGGATGCAGCCCCCGGCGCACCGCTTCCTGTACAATCAGCTCGCCTGTATAGCCATATGCCCCGTAAATCAGCCAATTTCCATTCATTTTAAAACCTCCTCTTCCTATACAATTCTTGTAGCGTGTCTAAAAAACCTCTTCTGCAGCTTATTTATGCATCGTGCAAAAGACTGCAGAAATGTTTCCCGGGAAATAAAAAGGGAATTTCAAGGGAAAATAGAACAGAACTAATAGCAGGAGAAAGGCCAATTAGCAGCAGCGGACAGCAGGCGGAATTAGAATGAATGATAAGGAGGCGCTTTTATGCATGATATTCATTTAATCCCTTTTCGGGTGGAAGCAATCGAGGCAGCAGCCCCGCAAATTCCGGAAGGTGTGCGGATGATCCAAGCACCTGCGGTCTGGGAACAGGCTCAGCACGGCAAAGGCACGGTTGTAGCGATATTGGACACGGGATGCCAACCGGATCATCCGGATCTTCAGGGCAGAATCATCAGCGGACGGAACTTCACTGCTGACTTCAATAGCGATGCCAATGACTTTTCTGATAATAATGGCCACGGCACACATGTAGCTGGAACAGTGGCGGCCTCGTTGCGCCCGAATGGGAAAATCGTGGGTGTTGCCCCGGAAACACAGTTGCTGATCCTTAAAGTGCTGAACGGGGAAGGGTCCGGTGATTATGAGGGCATTATTAACGGTATCCATTACGCGATTGATTGGCGCGGGCCGAATGGCGAAAAAACGACGGTTATCTCGATGTCGCTAGGCGGCCCTGATAATGTGGCTGAACTACACGATGCCGTGAAGAGAGCGGTCGACAATGGCATTCCCATTGTTTGTGCTGCCGGCAATGAAGGGGACGACAGCCACTCGACCGATGAATTCGCTTATCCGGGCGCATATGGCGAAGTCATTCAAGTAGGGGCAGTCGACTTTAGCCGGAAAATAGCACCGTTCAGCAATACGAACAACGAAATCGACATTGTTGCACCTGGCATCAATATCTACTCTGCTTATCCCGGCAGCCAATATGCGACATTGTCCGGGACTTCGATGGCAACACCCCATATTTCTGGCGCTTTGGTCTTGATCAAGAACATTGCAGAAATGGAATTCGCGCGTGAGCTGACGGAAGCGGAATTATACGCGCAGCTCGTGCGCCGCACAGTGCCGCTCGGCTATCCGAAGACAGCGGAAGGAAACGGTCTGCTGGCACTGGATATCCTGAGCAAATTTGAACAATTGTTCAAGCTGTTCAATTCCTCGTTCGGCCAAGAAAACCAGCGTGGAAATTGAGGAGAAGCAAAAGCATGAATCAGAGCCCGGTTGCTGGCCACAACAGCCGGGCTTTTTTGCATATTATATTCCATTAATTGGAATGGTATTTAATGCCATCTATACCATTTAACGCATTGACTTGGTAAAAGTTAAGTGCTTTAATAGTTTGTATGTTCAGAAAATATAAATAAAAAGGGGTGTTGAGTATGGCGAAAACGGCAACGGGAAATAATGTTTCGGTTCCTGCAACGGGCCAGGACAAGGCGAAAATAGCAACGAATAAACGAGAAGCGGGCCATATCCCGGATTTTGAAGCAATCGAAGCATCGGCCAGTTTCCGGGAATTGATGAAGAAGAAAAAGGCGTTTTTGATTTCGACCACAGTCTTATTTTTAGGCTTGTATCTATTATTCAACCTCGTCATTTCCTATACCGACTGGCTAAGCGCGCCTTTCATCGGCGATATTTCATGGGTGTGGGTATTCGCCTTCGGCCTTTTCGCAATGACGTGGATTCTCGTAACCGTTTACATGAAACGCGCATCGAAATTTGATGAAATGGCGCATGATACATTAAAAGAATTCAATTATGACGAGGAGGAAAACCGATGAACGCAACCGTCATTATCATTTTTTTAGTCATCGTTGCGATGACTCTCGTCATAACGTATTATGCAGCGAAACGCACCAATTCAGCGAGTGATTTCTACACCGCTGGAGGCGGATTGACCGGTTGGCAAAACGGTCTGGCAATTGCCGGGGATTATCTGTCTGCGGCGTCATTCTTAGGGATCGCGGGTTCGATTGCGTTATTCGGCTTTGATGGATTCCTGTTTTCAATCGGTTATTTAGTGGCCTACCTCGTCGTTTTGTTCGTCGTAGCGGAACCCCTGCGCAATTTGGGGAAATACACGCTGGCGGACATGATCAACGCACGTTTTAACGCAAAGAAAGTGCGCGGTGCTGCGGCACTTAGCTCTATCACGATTGTCATCTTCTATATGATTGCGCAGCTCGTCGGTGCCGGCGCGTTGATCCAATTATTATTCGGCATCGATTATTTATGGGCTGTCTTGCTGGTTGGCTTTATGATGACGATCTACGTTCTGTTTGGCGGCATGACCGCGACAAGCTGGGTGCAGATCATCAAAGCAGTGCTGCTGATGATTGGTACAGTCATCTTGTCGTTCTTGGTCTTGCAGCGTTTCGACTTCAGCATCCTGGAAATGTTCGCACAAGTGAAAACGGCGACACCGCATGGAGAAGCGTTCCTTAATCCCGGTGTGAAATACAAAATTCCGTTGGATACCATTTCGCTCATGCTGGCACTTGTCCTTGGTACAGCTGGACTGCCTCACATCCTCATGCGCTTCTTCACAGTGCGTGACGCAAAAACGGCACGAAGCTCTGTTATGTGGGCAACGTGGATAGTCGGCATTTTCTATGTTATGACCATTTTCCTTGGTTTTGGTGCTGCGGCATTCGTCGGCTCTGAAACGATCATCAGCACCAACCCTGCCGGCAATATGGCGGCACCGCTTCTTGCACAAGCTTTAGGCGGCGATATCCTGATGTCGTTCATTTCAGCAGTGGCTTTTGCGACAATTCTGGCGGTTGTGGCTGGCCTGGTATTGACCGGGGCATCCGCGTTCGCCCATGATATTTATGGCCAGATCATCAAAAAAGGCCAAGCGACAGAACGGCAGCAGATGCTTGCAGCCCGCTATGCATCTGTCGGCGTTTCGGTGTTCTCGATTATCCTGGCGATTTTTGCCCAGAGCCTGAACGTAGCATTTTTGGTGTCGTTGGCATTCTGTATCGCAGCCAGTGCCAATTTACCGGTTATCGTCTACACGATTTTCTGGAAGAAATTTAATACGACTGGAGCGATTTCAGCGATTCTTACTGGACTGGTGTCTGCGCTTGTTCTGGTATCAATCGGCCCAAGCGTCATGAACCCGGAAGCTGGGGTTGCCATTATTACCGGCACACCGCTCTTCCCGCTGACCAATCCCGCCATCGTTTCCATCCCTCTTGGATTCCTGGGTGGAGTCGTCGGCACCTTGTTGTCGAAAGAAGCCAACGAGAAGAAATTCTCCGAAGTCAATGTCCGCGCAAACACAGGCGGCTTCAGACAGCTATAATCATTCCCATCTAAAGACGCCGCTTGTCCTTCAATGGACAGGCGGTTTTGTTGTGTATAAGTGCCCACTTTCTTTCGAACGCGCGTCTTCCATCGTTTTCCGGCAAAAAAATTTCGCGAATACCATTATTGTGGTAAAATTTCTTGAGATATAACTCATATTAGCTGGAATTTCCAGAAGGAGCAGGTGCAATAATGATAGTTGGAATTGATGCAGGCGGGACGTTGATCAAAGTGGCTTACGCAGAAGCGGGGGAAATTCACTTTGCAAAATACCCGATTGCGGAAATGGAACAGGTAGCTGATTGGATAAATGGGCTGGACCAAGCGGCTATTTGCGTAACTGGCGGAAAATCCGGTGTTCTCCGTTCTTTCTTAACAAAAGAAACGGCCGAAATGGTTGAATTCGAAGCGACGCATTTAGGGGTGCAGTATCTTCTTGAAAAGATGGGGCGCAGTGATGACGCTTATTTGGTGACCAATGTAGGCACCGGGACTTCTATCCATTGCATTCAGAACAATACCCAGGAACGGCTGGGCGGGACAGGCATCGGCGGCGGTACATTGATCGGTCTGAGCCATTTGCTGACAGGCTTGACTGATTTCGATGAAATTGTGAGACTGGCAAGCAATGGGTCCAGAGAGCGCATCGATTTAAAAGTGAAGCATATTTACGAAGGCAAAGAGCCGCCGATATCAGGCGAATTGACAGCGAGCAATTTCGGCCAGGACCTTTTTTCGATATCCAGTGAATTGTCTGTTGAAGAATTGCTGGCAACTGTCATTGGACTTGTCGGAGAAACCGTCAGCACGGTCAGTGTCCAGGCAGCGCGCCAATGCAGCAGTTCAACTATTATTTATATCGGTTCTTCATTTATTGAAAATGCGCTGCTCAAACAAGTGGTGGAAAGCTACACGATTTTAAGGGGCTCGATTCCGCTATTTCTGGAGAATGGTGAATTTTCCGGAGCAGTCGGGGCAATGAAGAGTTTGGAATGAACCAAAGACCATCAGCCATTGCTGACGGTCTTTTTGTTTTTTATGATAAGTAAGGAGGTGTCAAAAAACAAAAAAAGCCAAAGACTATTTAAATGTTCTGAAATATAAATTAAGATAGAATAAATGCGATTCCATCATCTTAATAAGGAGCTGAAAAAATGATCAGTAAAGTTGGCCAGGTTATGTTATACGTCAACAATCAAGATGAAGCGGTGGATTTTTGGTCAAAAAAATTAGGGTTTGCGGTAGTCGCCGATGAGAAAAGCCAAGGAATGAGATGGATTGAAATTGCTCCATCTGAGGGTGCTGAAACGAGCATCGTTCTGCATGACAAAGAAACAGTCGAAAAAATGTCGCAGGGATTAAACTTAGGTACGCCTTCTTTGATGTTTTTCACGGAAGATGTAGAAAAGCTGTTCAAAGAGTTTACAGAGAAGAACATTACAGTCGGGGGAATTGTAGATATGCCTTCAGGCAAAGTGTTCAACTTTGCGGACAATGAAGATAATTATTTTGCGGTTATGGAAAAGTGAATTCAACGCAAAAAGGACTCGTAGAGCTCTTTCAGGCTGTAGACAAACTCAATCGATGCGAGGCGGCTACAGCCTTTTTTATATGGAAAAAGAGGCATCGGAAAATGCATTCCAAAACCTCTTTAGTCTCTAATCTGAGAAGGCGTCTGAACGCCTTCTTTTATTTGTCTATAATCGTCAGTTTGTTGCGGATGTCGGTGCGTTGGCCTTGTTCCGGCACGTGCTGCGGGTAGCCGATCATCATCGTGGCGACTATTTTTTCAGCTGGCGCAATCCCGATTGCGTTGCGGAAGACCGGATTGTAGATCCAGTCGTTCGAGCGCCAAATCATGCCGATCCCGCGTTCCCACGCCGCAAGCTGAAAATTTTGCAGCAATGAAGAAATTGCGCCGAAATCTTCATCCCAGCGGCGCTGCCGGGGATCTACTGGCATGATGGCCACGACGTGCACCGGAATCGAGCGGAAATACTGTGCTTTGTTGAGTGCTGTCTGCGGAATGGTGCCATCCTTTTGGGTCATGGCATCCAAGAAAGCCTGAACGAATTTCTCTTTGCCCGCTCCAGTGTATAATTGAAAACGCCAAGGTTCATTGAGCGTATGGTTTGGGGCCCATCTGGCGACATTCAGCAAATCAATGATTTCTTCGGTATCAATCGGATCCGGCTTGAATTTCTTTATTGACCGGCGTCCGATAATGTTTTGATCTATAGGGTTCATCATGCGCGCGTCCTCCTCTATCAACTTAAATGTTTCTATCTTAATCAAACCAGTGTGCAGGAGGAAACGCAATAAAAGCGTGTCAAAAAAGACAAATTATGTTCTGCGGCTAAAGAGATTTGTTGATAGAATAGTAACCATAAGTAAGGAGTGGATTGGATATGGCGACAGTGGCAATCATCGGGGGCGGCATTACGGGATTATCAGCCGCGCATTATTTGGAAAAGCTGAAGCAGGACCAGAACCTTGAATTGGATCTTGTGCTGATTGAAGGGGAGGCGCAGCTGGGCGGGAAAATCCGCACAGTGGACAATGGCGAGTTCATCATGGAAACCGGAGCGGATTCAATCGTCGCGCGCCATGCAAGTGTTCTGGAGCTTGTAGGAGAATTGGGGCTGCAGGACAGGGTCGTCTACAACGGCACCGGTATTTCATATCTTTACGCCAATAACAAATTACACGCAATTCCAGCAGACAGTGTCTTCGGGATTCCGATGGACAAAGAAGCGTTGTTCAGCTCTACGCTAGTATCGGAACAAGGCAAGCTGGAAGCATTGAAAGACTTTGAAAGCAAAAACGAAACGTTCACACGCAATAGTTCACTCGGGGAATTTCTAAAGGCGTTTCTAGGCGAAGAATTGGTGGAGAAGCAGATAGCGCCTGTATTGTCTGGCGTTTATTCCGGCAGCCTGGACGATTTGACACTGGCCACCACGCTGCCTTATCTGGTGGATTACAAAAATGATTACGGCAGCATCATCAAAGGATTCGAGGCCAATAAAGCCCATTTCCAAGGGGCGGCGAACAAGAAATTCATTTCATTTGATAAAGGGATGTCGGTGTTGATCGACCGGCTTGAAGAAACGCTTCATGCTACCACAATCGTGAAAGAGGACCCGGTCTCTACTATTGTCAAACAAGGCGACGGCTACGTGATTGAACTGGCGGGCGGAAACGTCATTGGAGCTGATTTTGTCGTCTTCGCAACACCGCATCAAGTGGCGCAGCAAGTGTTGGGTCTTGAGGAGCTGGATGAGGAATTCCAGAAATTGACGAATTCCTCGCTAATCAGTATCTATCTGGGATTTGATATTGCGGATGAAAACTTGCCGAAAGACGGCACCGGGTTTATCGTATCGGAAGGCAGTGATATTTTATGCAATGCCTGCACGTGGACCAGCCGGAAATGGAACCATACCTCACGCAGCAACCACTTGCTTGTCCGTCTCTTTTATAAGAGTTCGAATCCGGCTTACGAAGGTTTGACAGCCTTGTCTGAAGAGGAATTGGTGAAAGTGGCCTTGTCCGATATTCGCAAAAGCCTGCAGATCGAAGCGCAGCCGACGACAGTCGAAGTGACCAATTGGAAAGGGCTTATGCCCAATTACCATATGGCGCATAAAGCTGCGGTCGATGCATTGGAAATGAAGATGGCCGCTGTGGTGCCGAATGTCCATTTGGCGGGCTCCTCTTATTATGGGGTCGGCATCGGCGCATGCATTCAGAACGGCAAAGAAGTAGCTCAAGCTATTGCAAATCAATTAAAACAGCAAAATTGAAAAAAGGAAGCGGCCTATAAGGAGCCGCTTCCTTTTTGCATAGAAAAGCTGCCGCTTCTGAGAGAAGCGGCAGCTAATTGAGAATGGTTCAGCTAATTGATTATAGCGTTTCAGAAAAAGCAGGTACTTTAAGGCCTAATCCTTCAGCAACGCGCGTACCGAATTCAGCATCGGCTTTATATAGATGGCTGATTTGGCGGATTTTGATTTCTTCTAACGTGACTGCGCTTAGATTGCCGACGAACGTCGCAACCAAACGATCTTGTTCTTCCGGGCTTTGCAGGCGGTAAAGATCGCCAGGCTGTGTATAGAAATCATCTTGCAGGTAAGCGACAGAATCCGTGAATCCTTCAACAGCAAGCGGAGCAGGTTTAGCAGCAGCAGTTTCCTGGGGGCCGCTGAAGCTGTTCGGCTCGTAATAGACAGAAGCCCCACCATTTTTGCCGAAGTTCATCTGGCCGTCGCGCTGATAATTATTGACTTGATTTTTCGGTGCATTGATTGGCAGCATCTGGTGGTTGGCGCCTACACGGTAGCGGTGTGCATCGTGGTAAGCGAACAAACGGCCTTGCAGCATTTTATCAGGCGAGACATCGATACCGGGAACCAATGTACCAGGGGAGAATGTCGCTTGTTCCACTTCTGCAAAATAGTTTTCCGGATTGCGGTCCAAGACCATGCGGCCGACTTCGATCAATGGGTAATCTTTATGCGACCACGTTTTCGTGACATCGAACGGGTCGAAGCGGTATGTATCCGCTTCTTCCAAAGGCATGATTTGAACATACATTTTCCAAGCTGGGAAGTCGCCTTGGTCGATTGCGTTGAACAAGTCTTCCGTATGATAGTCCGGATTTTCGCCGGCAATTTTGTCAGCTACGTCTTGCGTGATGTTTTTAATGCCTTGTTCCGTCAGCATATGGTATTTCACCCATACCGATTCGCCTTCAGCGTTTGTCCATTTGAACGTGTGGCTGCCGAATCCGTGCATATGGCGGAGCGTCGCAGGAATGCCGCGGTCGCCCATCAAATAAGTGACTTGGTGAAGCGATTCCGGTGATAACGACCAGAAGTCCCACACAGCGTCAGGGTTTTTAAGATGGGTTTGTGGATGGCGTTTTTGCGTATGGATGAAATCCGGGAATTTAATGGCATCGCGAATGAAGAAAATCGGTGTGTTGTTACCGACTAGATCGTAGTTTCCTTCCTCCGTGTAAAACTTCAATGAGAATCCACGTGGGTCGCGCACTGTGTCGGCAGAACCGGTTTCGCCAGCAACGGTGGAAAAGCGTGCGAATATGTCCGTCTTTTTGCCGACTTCCGACAAGAAAGCAGCTTTCGTATATTTCGTTACGTCATTTGTCACTTCAAAATAACCGTGGGCGCCTGCACCTTTGGCATGGACGACACGCTCAGGAACACGTTCGCGGTTAAAATGGGCTAATTTTTCAAGCAGATGGACATCTTGCAATAGGACAGGTCCGCGTTGTCCGGCTGTCTGTGAGTTTTGGTTGTCTCCGACTGGGGCGCCCCAATTAGTGGTTAAACCTTGTTTGTCTTGGCTCATGAATCGAACACCTCGTTCTCTGTATTTGTGTAAAACACTACCTTACCAATGATAACAGTTTCCACATTAAAATCAATTCTTAATGATAATCATTATAAATAAAGAAGGGGTATGCGAAAGATTAAAACAATATTTTAAACTGAGGTTTGAATTTTAAACTCGAAGACAATCAATCCATTGCAATCCAAAATAAAAGCCGATAAGATAAAGGATAGAAAGAGTTTTCTGAAAACTGTATTTTGTAAGCACTTACAGCCGGTTTACCCGCCATCAAAAAGCCAGGCGGCCATTCGATTCCAAAGGGGATGTCGCGCATGTTTATGACAGAAAGCATTGCTGAATACGCAAAAACGCAGCCGGATAAAGTCTATACCTCTTTTCAAGGCAGAGAAATGACGTATCGTGAGTTTTACAGGAAAGCCAAGAGCGTGGCCGCTTATTTCCAGCAAAAAGGCTACGGAAAAGATGACATCATCGCTTTGTATGCGCTGAATTCCGATTTGTTCCTGGTATGCTATTTCGGCATTCAGCTGGGAGGGTTTACCGCCATGCCGATCAACACAAAACTGGCTGCACCCGAAGTGGAGTATATCTTTTCGAACTCGCAGGCAAAAGCGCTGATCTACGAAGAGAAAATAGAAGAAGTGATCAAAAAGACAGAACACAAATTTCAAGATGTGCTGAAAATCGGTACAGACGGAGCGTTCGAACGTTTAATGGAGGAAGAGCAGCCGGAATTCAAACCTGTCAAACTGGCTGGCGATGATACAGCGGTGGTCATGTACACATCGGGCACTACCGGGAAACCGAAAGGCGTCATGCTGACCAATGCCAATCTTGGCGCAACAGCAGACATCTGGGCGGAGACGCTGTCCGTCACCGTTAATGACCGCATGCTGATTTCAACGCCTTTGTTCCACTGCGCGGCAAGCCACGTGTTCGCAGCACCGGTTACGGCAAAAGGCGGCTCGCTCGTCATCGAAGAAGCATTTTCGCCGGATCAAACTTTGCAGACATTGGAGTCGGAGCAGCCGACCATGTTCTTCGGGGTGCCGGCGATGTACAGCATTCTTTTGAACCGTCCGGATATTAAAAGCAGAGACTTGTCTTCGCTGCGCTTGTTCTGTTATGGCGCAGCACCGATGCCTTATGAGCTGGTGAAGCAGCTGAAAGAGGCGTTTCCGAAAGTGGCTGTACAGAATTGCTACGGGCAAACAGAAAATGCGCCCGCTGCTTCATCGCTGAAAGACCATTTGGCATTGGAAAAAATCGGTTCGGTGGGAGAAGCGCTGCCGCTGACAGAAATACAGGTGGTGGACGAATTCGGGGAAGCGCTGCCAGCTGGGCAAGTGGGTGAAATAACGGTTAAAGGCCCGCAAGTCATGAAAGGCTATCTGCGCAATGAAGAAGCGACTCGCCAAGCCATTAAAAACGGCTGGCTTTACAGTGGGGATTTAGGGAAATTTGATGAAGAGGGTTTATTGTATATAGTGGACCGTAAGAAAGACATGATTATCCGCGGGGGCGAGAACGTTTACCCGGTGGAAGTGGAAGAAGTGCTTTACCAGATTCCGCAGCTGCTGGAGGCGGCGGTTGTCGGGGTGCCGCATGAAGTTTACGGCGAAGTGCCGAAAGCTTATGCGGTCGTAAAAGCGGGGCAGGCCATCAGCGAAGAAGAAGTCAAAGCATATTGCGGCACCCAGTTGGCGAAATACAAAGTGCCGCTGGAAGTGGAATTCATGGATGAATTGCCAAGAAACGCTTCAGGAAAAGTACTGAAACATACGCTGCGCAAACCGGCGGAACAAGCAAAATAAGTGTATTCGGAAGGGGAAATGAAAAAATGGAAAATGTATATTTGGTAAATGGGGCGCGAACAGCATTCGGAGGGTTTGGCGGATCATTCGCCAATGTCGGCGCCACGGAACTGGGAACCGCGACAGCAGTGGAAGCGTTGAAGCGCTCGAATGTAAGAGCGGAAGATATCGACCACGTCGTATATGGCAATGTCATCCATTCAAGCGTCAACGCCGCTTACTTGGCGCGCCATATCGGCTTAAAAGCAGGGGTTCCGAAAGAAGTTCCGGCATTGACGCTCAACCGCCTATGCGGTTCAGGTGCACAAGCTGTCGTAACAGCGGCTCAAAATATTCTGCTCGGCGAGGCTGATATGGTCCTGGCCGGAGGCGCAGAAAATATGTCGATGTCGCCTTATGCGAACTTCAACCAGCGATTTAATGGTCCGAAAATGGGCAATATGCAATTCGAAGATATGCTGACCGCCACGCTGACAGACCAATATACCGGCGCAGGCATGGGAATGACGGCCGAAAAATTGGCAGAGCAATACTCGATTTCCCGCGAAGAACAAGATGCTTTCGCCGTTGAATCACACCAGCGGGCTGCACGTGCAACGGAGAATGGTGTATTTGCAAAAGAAATCGTCGGAGTCGAAGTGAAGACCCGCAAAGGAACTGTTGTGGTTGATAAAGATGAACACATCAAGCCGGAAGCGAGCACAGAGGTGCTTGGGAAGCTGCGTCCGGCATTTAAAAAAGACGGCACCGTGACAGCCGGCAATGCCTCAGGCATCAACGATGGAGCAGCTTCAGTCGTTATTGCCGGACAAGCAGCTGTCGACCGCCACGGTTTGGAGCCGATTGCGCGCATCGTTTCGTGGGGGGTAGCGGGAGTCGATCCGACGATCATGGGCATCGGTCCGGTTCCAGCCATCAAGCAAGCGCTTGAACGTGCCGCCTTGTCTCTTGAGGACATCGATTTGTTCGAAATCAACGAAGCCTTTGCCGCCCAATATTTGGCGGTCGAAAAAGAGCTTGGACTTTCCCGTGATAAAGTCAATGTCAACGGAGGCGCGGTGGCACTGGGGCATCCGGTGGGCACAAGCGGTACCCGCATCCTGCTGTCGGCTGCCTACGAGCTCAAGCGCCGCGGAGCGAAATACGCGGTAGCGAGCTTGTGCATAGGCGGAGGGCAAGGCATTGCTGTCGTGATTGAAAGTACCTGATCTGCATTATAGCGGGAATGCCTTCTCGATAAACCGAAAAAATCCGGTATTGCTTCAGCGAAGCAATACCGGATTTTTAATGCAGTTTAATAGAAACGTTTGAAGCCGTCGAACTTTTTGCCCCAATAGGAATCGCTCAAGCTGGTGATTTGGACGCGGTCCCCGCCAGCGTGGATAAAGCTGTTATTGCCAAGGTAAATCCCCATATGCGAAATTCCCGGCTTATACGTATTTGCAAAGAATACCAAGTCTCCGACTTGTGGGTTGCTGACGTCATATGACCGTGCATCGTAGCCAGTGGTGTTGGTGCGCGGAATTTTAATGCCCGCTTGGTTGAATACGTAATAGATATAGCCGCTGCAATCAAAACCGCCGACTGCGGCGCCGCCCCATACATAAGGCGTGCCTAAGTGGGAAGTGGCGATTGAAATCAGGTTGCCGACAGTGCCTGAAGGAGCCGGAGCCGGGTTTGAAACCGGCTTTGGTGTTGGCTGGGTAGCGACTACTGTATTTTGGACTTTCAACTTTTGGCCGACACGGATGGCGCTCGACGTCAAGCTGTTCCAGTTCATGATCTGTGTTACAGAAATGCCGTGACGAATCGCAATGCCTGTCAATGTGTCGCCTTTGACGACCGTGTATGTTCCGGCAGAAGCTACTGGAGCCGGTGCTGGTGCAGAAACTGCAGGTGCAGATGGTGCCGGCTTGACTGCAGCAGCAGCCGTTTGGAGTTTCAGCACTTGGCCGATCCGGATTGTGTTTGAAGAAAGGCTGTTCCAGCTCTTCAGCTGTGCGACTGAAACTTTATGGCGGCTTGCAATGCCTGACAACGTATCGCCTTTAACAACTTTATAAGTTGATGAAGAAGCAACCGGAGCTGGTGCAATTGCAGGAGCCGGAGCTGCAGGTTTAGCAGACGTTGCAGCTGCGCCAGCTACTTTCAGTTTTTGTCCCGGGAAAATCAAATGTGTAGTAAGGCCATTTAATTTCTGGATGTCGCTGACTTTCGTTTTATGTAGAGTTGCGATTCGGGAAAGTGTGTCCCCGGATTTCACTATGTATTCGGAACTCGATGCTGTTTGGGGCTTCTGGGCTGTGGCCGGGCTTTTTGAAACAGTGGCCGTTGTTGCAGGCGCTAATTTCAACACTTGATTAGCGTAGATGGCATCAGAACTTAAGCCGTTCCATTTTTTCAAATCCGCTACGGATACCTTGTTGGAAGATGCGATTTTCCAAAGGCTGTCTCCAGGTTTAATTGTGTAAGAGCTGGCATCTGCATCTGTAACACCTAAAAATAAGGCTAAAGAACCTGTAGCAAGCACTGAAAAAGCGATTTTCTTCATTAATTCTCCCCATTCCATCATCTTAGTTTCAGAAAATAGTAAAATATACGAGTGTCTGATAGTTTAGTTAATTGTATATTTATAAGAAAGAATAGGCAATATGATTTAATATTACAATTGTGTTACAAATAGATAATAGGGGTTTAGAGTAAAAAAAATACAAATTTAGATGTCTTTGAGTTTAATTTTTAAATATAGTAGAAAATAAATCAGAAGTCTTCAAAATGGTCATCTAGGTGGACTGATTAAATATACATAATGCAATAAAAAATGATTAAAAAGTTCTTATTTTTATCATATTATTAAAAAATGAATTTTTAATTGGCCGTAATCATTTCTGCAAAAAGGATCAACGGTATGGTATTTTAAAAATAACCAAAAAAAGGAAGGGTGTTAAGGATGGAATTGAAACCTTATGAACAGACGATCATCGGCACACTGGGAATAGAATTCACAGAGACTTCTGCAGAACGCGTCATTGCCACAATGCCGGTAAATGCGTCAACGCATCAACCATTCGGCCTGCTTCATGGCGGCGCATCTGTCGTACTGGCGGAATCAGTAGCAAGTGTCGGTACGTGGAATTTAATCGATCAAGAAAGTGAAATTGCTGTAGGGCTGGAAATAAACGCCAACCACATTCGGGGGAAAGCTTCTGGAATCGTAACAGCAATAGGGACCCCGCTCCATAAAGGGCGGAGTACAATGGTATGGGACATTAAAATCGTAGACGAAGAAGAAAAATTGATTTGCGTTTCCCGTTGCACAGTTGCTATTATGCAAAAAAATCGTTAAGGAATTTTCATTTTGCCGAATTCGCTGAGTTTTTTTGGAACTTTTCTGGAAGTCGCACGTATAGTTAAAGTAAGCGAGTGGGCGACAGGGGGGGACGGGAAATGCAATGGGCGAAAGGGGCAGCGATACTTGCGTTATTCATGCTGACAGCGTGTTCAGCTGAAGCTGGAACTGAAATTACCACAATTGAAACGGTGAATGAGAATGAGTTGGCGGAATTAAGCGCAACTTATGTAGGGGATAACTCAAGGGTCTTGGGCATTGTTCAGGAATTGCCGGGTGCTGAAACGCTAAAGGAATTGAATTTGCAAGGTGAGAAGGTCCGGATTACATATGGCACTAAAAAAGGTTCGCTGTCGCAAGGTGACATCTTGGCGTATTGGTTTGATGACAATAAGGCCATGGAGAAAAACTTTTTGTACAATGCAGTCTACCTGGCGCTTCTTGTGCCAAATTCCAGTTCATACGCATTCCGGATCGACGATTTTTCTTTCGCCATCGAAAGAGAAGAAATGATAGAGATCCTGTCCGAAGAGTTTGTGGATTTCCCATCAGGCGACGAGGCCTGGGATCAGGAAGCGGTGGAAGTTTTCATAGATGATAATCGCAGAGAAATTGAAGAATGGGTCGAGTCCGCCGCAGTGCGCAAAAAATTTTTCGCTAAGCATCCAGTCATTTATATTTCAAACTGAAATCGCCTGATTGCAGGCGGTTTTTTTATTGCCTAATAGGGTACCACGATAGGTAATGGGATGAAATTCGGCAGGATTCGGAGAAAGGCGGCGTGGTGTGATGAAAGCGGAACTGATTCAGGCAAGTATCGGCCTCTTTGTGGAAAAAGGGTTCAGTGCAACGTCTATCCAGGACATTGTAGATAGGGTCGGAGTGACAAAGGGGTCATTCTATTATCATTTTAAAAGCAAAGAAGAACTGTTGATGCATATCCAGGCATCTTATATCGACGATTTGCTGACAAGGCAGAATCAGATTCTGGAAAGCGGGCAAAATGCGAAAGACAAATTGGTGAAGATTGTGGAAAGCGGGCAAAATGCGAAAGACAAATTGGTGAAGATTGTGGAATTGCTTATCCGGGATATCGAGGAGCAAGGTGAAATAGGGAAAGTCTATTACCGTGAAATCCGGCATTTGACTCCAGAGAATGCAGCTGTAATCAGGCACAAACGCGCCGAGTTCCGCGACAAGATCGAGACGGTAGTCAAAGACGGGGTTCAAAGCAGTGAATTCCGCGCAGGGCTGGAGCCAAGAATCGCGACTTTCGCAATACTCGGTGTCACCAATTGGAGCTATCAATGGTTCAATCCTTCAGGTACGCTATCGGTTGCAGAGCTTGCATGTATGCATACCGACTTTATCTTGAATGGCATGCTCGCTGAGAAGAAATGATCTGGTTTGCCTCCAATGGAAACCCCTCAAATCAAAGGATTTGAGGGGTTTTTTCCGGCTTCAAGTTCAAGCAAAAATCGTTTTAGTTCTAAACCTCCGCGGTATCCTGAAATGGCGCCGTTTTTGCCGATGACCCGGTGGCATGGTACGGCAATGAGCACAGGATTCGCGCCGATTGCTGTACCGACAGCCCGTATGGCAGTTGGTCTGCCCACGAGCGCGGCGATTTCGGAATATGGAACGGTCCGTCCGAACGGGATTTGCTGCAATGCCTGCCAGACGTCGCGCTGAAAAGGTGTGCCTTTGGCATCAATTGGCAAGGTGAAGGAAGATTCGGCGCCGCTTAGGCAGTCGAGCAATTGCTTGCGGTAGGGTTCCAATGCTTGTCTGTTCTCTTCTAAGCGGCTGCCGGGGAAGCGTTTTTTTAAATAGGCGCTGAAATGTTCAAAAGATTCACCTGGCGACCCGACGTAGCAAAGCCCGTCGAGAGTTTTGGCGATATAAAGTGTCCAGTGGCGGTTTTCAAGCACTGACCATTCAATCAGCGTGTCCATTGGGCATACCCCTTCCTGTTAAGTGAAATGATTTTCGGTACCGGGCAGGTGTCAGCCCCGTACTGTTCTTGAAAAAGGTAATGAAGTAAGCGGTGCTGCCGAATCCAGCAGAGCCAGCGATTTCTGCAATCGGCAAATCGCTGGCCTGCAAAAGCTGAAGTGCTTTCTCAAGCCGTTTCTGCTGGGCGTAAGCCAAAGGCGATTGGCCCTTGAACTGTGTAAACAGCCGCTGCAAATGATACGGGCTGCCGTGGAACGTTTCCGCTAAAGTTTCCAAAGCGACCGTCTCGGTGAAATGGGCGTCAATCCACCCGGCTACTTGATTGATCCATTCTTCAGCAGGAAGATTCAATCCATCCGGACGGCAGCGTTTGCAGGGACGGAAATTTTCATCGAGCGCAACATAAGCATTTTTAAAAATACGGACATTTTCTCTTTTAGGGAGGCGTGATTTGCATGAAGGGCGGCAAAAGATGCCCGTAGTTTGGACGCCGTAGAAAAATTGGTCGTCAAAACAAGCATCATTGTCCACAATCGCATTCCAGAAAGTGTCTGGGACCAGAGTCGATTTCTGTTTGGCCATGATGTCTTCACCTCTTCTTCAGTATATACCTATTCGTTGGCGCCATGCGATTTGTTGGATGAAAAAGCAAGATTGCGAAATCCGATAAAATTAAAAAAGATTTTCCAGTTTTATCAGCAGTGATTAGGGAATAAAAAGACTAACACCAAAGAGGAGGGATTACATGGCTAGAGACAAAAACAAAGATGAATTGAAAGACAATGTGCTCGAACATGAATTCAGAGAACAAGCCCAGGAGTCGATGGAAGAAGTTCGTTTCTCTCAAGGTAAAAAGCAAGAAGCCGAAACAGACGAAAAAGATCAAAAATAATTCCTTAGACGATGCAATCCCGCATGCCGATTCCGGTGTGCGGGATTTTTGCTTCCGAAAATAGTACGAAAGCAGGATTTATTGGCAGAACTGCGCGAGGCATTCGCTTTTGCTGGGCAGTTGATTTTATTTTTCAGGTTGTCAGGTTATACTAAAAAGAAAAATTGAAAGTTGGGACATGGATGCCATTTACGGATTTGTCGATAGCTGCTGGCGCTAAAATGCTGCCGATTCAGGAGATTGCAGAACGTGCAGGGATTTCAAAGGATGCTCTGGAACTTTACGGGAACTTTAAAGCGAAGATTAATGTCAATTCATTGCCTCCGGCGGGAGCTCTTGGGAAGGTCGTTCTTGTGACGGCGATCAGCCCAACCCCTGCAGGTGAAGGGAAATCGACTGTGACGGTAGGTTTGGCAGATGCGTTCAAACAGCTGGAAGAATCGGTTGTCGTGGCGCTGCGCGAACCATCGCTAGGGCCGGTTATGGGCGTCAAAGGCGGTGCTACTGGCGGAGGTTTTGCACAGGTACTGCCGATGGAAGACATCAATCTTCATTTTACAGGAGACATCCACGCCATTACGTCAGCCAATAATGCATTGGCGGCATTTATCGACAACCATTTGCACCAAGGGAACGAATTGTCCATCGACCCGAGGCGCATTACGTGGAAACGTGCGCTTGACATGAATGACCGGGCGCTGCGCCATGTGACAATCGGTCTCGGTGGGCCGGCTCAAGGCGTACCGCGTGAAGACGGCTTTGACATCACCGTGGCTTCTGAGATTATGGCTGTGCTGTGCCTGGCCACTTCAATGGACGACTTGAAAGAGCGGCTCGCGCAGATGGTCATTGGCTATACGTATGGGCGGGAGCCGGTGACAGTGCGCGATCTTCAAGTGGAAGGCGCATTGGCATTGTTGCTGAAGGACGCCTTTAAGCCGAACTTGGTGCAGACGATCGAAGGTACGCCGGCATTGATCCACGGCGGGCCGTTCGCGAACATTGCCCACGGCTGCAATTCCTTGATGGCCACGAACACGGCACGCCAATTGGCGGATATCGTGGTCACGGAAGCTGGTTTCGGAGCAGATTTGGGTGCAGAGAAGTTCATGCACATCAAATCCAGAAAAGGCGGTTTCCATCCGGATGCCGTGGTCATCGTAGCCACTGTGCGTGCGTTGAAAATGCATGGCGGCATTGCAAAAGGCGACTTGGCGAAACCGAATCCGGACGCGGTGCGACGTGGCATGGTCAATTTGGCCAAGCACATTGATACCATCCGGCAGTTCGGCATCGAACCGGTGGTGGCGTTAAATCGCTTCGTCGGCGATTCAGAAGAGGAATTGGCAGAGATTACGGGATGGGCAGAAGCCCAGAACGTCGCGATTGCCATGACCAATGTCTGGGCCGAAGGCGGAAAAGGCGGAATTGAACTGGCGAAATTGGTGAAACAAGAGCTGGAGCGCCCAACGGACTTTAAATTCCTTTACAACGAAAGCGATGAAGTGGAAGAAAAGCTGCGTGCCATTGTCCAGAAAGTCTACGGCGGCACAGATGTCCAATTATCGGATAAAGCACAAAAACAATTGCTGGAACTGAAGAAATACGGGTGGGACGAGCTGCCGATCTGCATGGCGAAAACGCAGTATTCGCTGTCTGACCAGCCGAAGCTTTTGGGCCGCCCGGAAGGGTTCACCATCACGATCCGGGAAATCATCCCGAAACTGGGCGCTGGATTCCTCGTTTGCCTGACGGGCGATATCATGACGATGCCGGGCTTGCCGAAACTGCCGGCCGCCTTGAATATGGATGTCGATTCAGACGGCAAAGCAGTCGGGCTGTTTTAATAGAAGCATGACCAACGAACATATGGTTTCATTGATTGACTTTGTCGCCCGCGGATCCTCGCTTTACATTCAATTATCGGTGTATGACGCCGAAACCGGGCGCGAATTTCGTGAAGAGGTGCGGTTTTTGGGCGATCTGCTGTACGGCGAACTCGTCCATCCCGAACGCTCCCCATTATCGGACGGCTGCCGGCAATACACCATCACCTATTTAAAAGACCGCTTCAATCGCTGAAGCGTTCTTTTTGTACGCTCTTTATTCGCTCCAGGAGAAAACTGTAAACCGCATTCAGAATAATGTGATAGAAAATCCGGATATATGCTACTATATGGAAAATAGGAAGTGCGGTTTCAAAGGACTTAAATTGCTGAGAGGATGTGTTTTTATGAAAATACAGTCAACGCAAGAAGAACGAAAATCACTTCGCCTAACGGTATACAATGGCGGTTTCGGGCTGGTGAAAGAAGTGCGGCTGCTGGAATCATCCGGACCGGTATCAGAAATCCAGTTCATGGATATCGCGGAGCATATCGAGGCGGATTCGGTCATGGTCCGGGGCCTTCAAGTGCTTGAGCAAAATTATGATTATGACTTGGCTGATGGGCAAAAGCTGCTTGGAAAGTACATTGGGCAGGTCGTGACGGTCCGCAACCAGGAAGCGGGAGAAGAAATGGCGATGCGCCTGTTGAGTACGTCGGACGGCATCGTTGGTGAACGCACCTATAATGGCGAGATTCTCATCAATCCGCCAGGCGGCTTAGTCTTGCCGGCATTGCCGGATGGGCTTTTCCTGAGGCCTTCGTTGATTTTCCAGATCGCTCCGATGCCTTTGCAGCAAGAAGTCCAAGTCTCTTATATGACGAAAGGCATTGAGTGGGAGGCATCTTATGTTGCTGAAATCGCCGGCAAAACGGTCAGCCTCTCGGGTTGGATCAAGCTGCGCAATGAAACCGGGACCAGCTTTCCGGACGCGGCGCTCAAATTCATTTCCGGTGAAGTGAACCGTTATGAAACGCCCCATCTGTTCCGTGCATCGGGTTTCATGCAGCAAAAGAATATGGGCGCTGACCTGCCAATAGAAGAACATGGCTTTGCTGACTACCATGCCTATACACTGGAACGGCCGGTCACGCTGCTGAATGGCCAATTAAAACAGATCAATTTCATGCGGATGGAAGGTGCGAGTTACAAAAAAGCGTATGTGGTTGAACGGAATAGCAGACAGGCGGCCGTGAAGCTGCAGTTTAAGAACAGCAGCGCCAACGGATTGGGCATTCCGCTGCCGAAGGGGCTCATGAAAGTTTTTGAGCAGGACGTGGACGGAGAACTGGAATTTGCGGGAGAAGATTTTTTGGAGCACACGCCGAATGGAGAAACCGTATCGCTGAAAATCGGGCAAGCAGCCGATATTTTGTCGGAAAGCCGAGAAGCGCTGCGCGAGCGCCGCGGCAAGTTGGAAGTTGTGACGTGCATCTACGAAGTGAAGAACAAAAAACAAGAAGGCGTGAAGATCGATATCGACCATGAAATTTTTGAACCTTTGTGGAAAATGGAATCTTCATCGCACGATTACGAGGTGAAAAGTTCGCGAATCGTTGAATTCCGCGTGTGGGTGGGCGCAGAAAAGTCGGTAGCAGTGGAGTTCACCTATGTCGTGGACAAAGGCGGCGAAGAAAATCCCGGGACCCTGTAAAGAGCCAGATGAAAACTGAAGGAGGAAATAGCATGGAATTCCTGAAAGTGAATGGCAAGATCAACCCTGGAAAACTGGCAATGAGCATAATGGTGCCGGTCGTCGGCGGCTCATTAGCCGGAGCGTTTGCAAACCGCAATACCCAAGAAGAGTACGCTGAATTGGAAAAGCCTTCTTTTTCCCCGCCGCCTTGGATTTTTCCGTTGGCATGGACTGCTTTGTACACTTCTATGGGAGTTGCAAAATACCGGGCGGCGGAAAAAGCCGCATTGAAAAACGAAACGCAGAAAGTATTGGCTCCTTATAATCTGCAATTGGGCCTGAACTTCCTGTGGTCATTCCTGTTCTTCAAATGGGGGTTGCGCGGCACCGCGCTTGCGGAAATGGTTTTGATGCTGGCAGCAATAACGTGGACGACATATGAGTTTTACCGATACGATCAAACGGCCGGCAATCTCATGGTCCCTTACATCGCGTGGGTAACATTCGCAATGGGCTTGAACGCTTCGATTTGGAAGCTCAATAAATGATCGATAAGGAAAAGGCTGCCAGGAAGCTTCCGGCGGCTTTTATTATTCCGTATCTTGCCAGCATTTGATAAAATGGAGAAAATTGTATACAGTTTCTTACAGAAGGATTATTAATTTTCATGAAAAGGGGAATGGAGACATGTTCAAGAAAATGGCTGCAGACGCATTAGGATTATCGGATGTCGGGAAAATCATCGACCCGCAGGATTATGACAAGACGGACGCTGACGATTATGTCATGCATGAAGACCAGGAAAAAATCTTTTTCCTGATTAAAACCAGAGCGGATGAATACTGCTTTACAAACCTCGCGTTGATCCATGTTGACGGCGAAAGCGCGATGTCTTCAAAACGCACCTTGAGGCGCTACCCGTATTCCCAGCATTTTATTTCGGATGTCTTTATGGAAACGGCAGGGAAAATTGATTTGGATGTTGAAATCGGCTTTAAACTTGGCGAAATTCCATTCAAGATCGACGTTCAAAAAAATCAGATCGAGAAATTGACGGACCTGTATAAATCGTTGCTGCGCATTGCGGAAATCACGTATGAAAACAAGATACTGATCTCCATGGCCAATGAAAGCTTGGACAAAGCTGTCGTTGTACTGCAGAATTCACGTCCGAACGATGTCGCTTTGGATGTGCAGTATTCCAAACTCACCGACTTCGGATTCACGTGGATGTCATCAGTTCGCAATCAATACCATGTCAAAGATTTTGGCGATGTGTTCGAGAAATACATCAATAATTAATTTTTTAAAGAGGCTTCCGCCCAATAATGGGCGGCAAGGCTCTTTTTTAGTTCAAGCGATGAATAGCCGAGGCGGCCGGCCGCATGATACACTGTGCGATACCATGGAACGTTGTCAAAATTTGATGAAATTATGGCGATGCTATAGCTCTTTTCGAGATAAACGGTATTTTTTTGATGCAGGTTCCAAGAAAAAAGATTACAATTAAATTTGATTAGAGCGAACAGTAAATAAAGTGGAAATCATTCCCGATGCCACTGGATAGAAAGCGCTTTTGGGTGAATTGGATCAGGAGGGAAAATTATGTTAAAAGACGTATTTATCGGTTTGTCAAAAAACCAATTTCTAACCAGTGCGGCTAAGAAATATGGCCTTAAATTAGGTGCGCAAACTGTTGTAGCGGGAGTGGATATCGAAGAAACGATCAAAAGCATCCGCGAATTAAATGCAAAAGGCATCAGCTGCACAGTTGATAACTTAGGCGAATTTGTTTTTGAAAAAGAAGAAGCGCTCAAAGCGAAAAACAGCATTTTAGAAGTTATTGAAAGCATCCATTCAAATGGAGTAGATGCACATGTTTCCTTAAAACCTACCCAAATCGGCTTAGATATCGATTATGATTTCTGCTATGAAAATTTACGTGAAATCGTCGATGCGGCAAGCAAATACGATATGCATATCAATTTGGACATGGAAGATTATGGCCATTTACAGCCTTCATACGATTTGCTGGATACTCTTCTGAAAGATTACGACAACGTCGGAACAGTAATCCAAGCTTACTTCTACCGGGCAATGGACGATATTGAAAAGCATAAGGATCTTCGCCTGCGCATCGTTAAAGGCGCTTACAAAGAGCCGGCTGAATATGCTTACCAGACTGCAGAGGAAATCGACGCGAATTTCATCAAGCTGATCGAATATCATTTGCTCAATGGAAAGTTCACATCTATTGCGACGCACGATCACAACATCATCAACCACGTTATCGACTTCGTGGAAAAGAACAGCATTTCGCGCGATAAATTCGAATTCCAGATGCTTTATGGATTCCGTAAAGACATGCAATTGGACTTGGCGAATAGAGGCTATCACTTCTGTGTTTATGTGCCATTCGGCGACGACTGGTACGGCTATTTCATGCGCCGCCTGGCAGAGCGCCCGCAAAACTTGAATCTTGTTGTCAAACAAGTGTTCAACAAACGCACCAACAAAGCGATCGGACTTGCTGCGGGAGCATTCCTGCTCGGCCGTATGACGAAGAAAAGCAAAAAAAGAAGATAACGAAAAGGATGGCCCATAACCGGGCCATCCTTTTTTGTTATTCCTGGAGTTTTCGTTTGCCGAAAATGAAATAAAAATAGCTGGCGGAAATCAGGTAGAGACCGGAAGTGATGGTGAATGCGTAGGCATATCCCCAATAAGATCCAAATGCGATCACCAAGCCAGCAGCGATCGGCCCCATTGTAGCCCAGCCGATATTGAATACTACTTGATTGACGGAGTTGGCGAGCCCTTTGTATTTATCATGGACGACTTCCATTGCAATGGCGCTTTGGATAGGATTCCCGGCATTCATCAATGCTTGGCGCAGCAGAAAGCCGAGGGACGCCAGCAGCAGCGAAGTTGTATAGGCAGTTAAAATGAGAAACGGGATAGACAGCAGCTGAAAGAGGAGCATCGCTTTCACTTTCCCCACTTTCGCAACCAGCAGAGGACCAATCAGCATCGCCACGACGGTCATCGCAGAGCCGAAAGCCAGGATAAGGCCGATATACGAATTTGAAGCATCGAAACGGTTTGCAAAGTAGAGGTTCAAATAAGGGACGACCAAACCTGAACCCAGCCCGATTAGCAGGCTGGCAAATGAGAAGTGAAAAACAGCTGCCAGGTTTTTCTTTAAACCAGCATCGTCGATGTCAATATCGATGCGCGTATTCACTTTTTCTTTCAGAGGGGGCGGCTTGTTGTCCAACCGCAGCAAGGGAATAAGCCCAGCCGTGTAAAGAAGGGCGCCGGCAAACAGCGACCAGCGGATGGCATTCACCGCATTCATTGCCAAAAGCCATTGGAAAATATCCGATACTGCACCGCCCAACAGGCTGCCTGCTACATTTGCCAATGTCATTAAGGCGAAATAGACACTGAACAGATGGACGCGCTCGGAGGATTTGGAATGCTCGGCGAGGAATGGAATTCCGGATACCTGCACGAATGCCATGAATAAGCCTGTGAAGAAAGCAGCAGCCACCAATTGTGTTTCATCGACTGCAAAGCTGCGGTAGAACAATGTTGCAGCACCGGCTGCGCCGCCGCCGAGAAGCATCCATTTGCGGCCGAATTTATCGCTGAGGAAGCCTGCTGGAATCAGCATGATTGCCGCGGCTGCGGCAGTCATGGATATGACGTTGCCGTTCACCGTTTCGGGCATGCCCAGCTCTTTTATGTAGAGGTTATACATGACCATGAAGACACCCAAGCCGCTTTGCAGCAGGACATTCGCCAGCATGAACAATTTAACGTTGCGGTTGAAGGACAAGATTTTCATTTTCCATTCGTTTGCCCAAAGAATCATTAAGTTTCACCCATTTCGATACGTAAATATTTCGCTTCTCTAAATATATGGCTTTCTATCCTGTAAATCAATGCCTGATTTCAATGCAGGCAGGCCAAAGCGAAAAATGCAGACTTGAAATTTGAAGAAAGTACGCAGCCATCGAAAAGCGATTGGGGTCTGCTAATGGTAGACTAGAAGCATAATCAGCTAAAAGGAGGATGTTCATGTATCGCACAATTTTGACGCCGCGGGTTTCAGAAACAGATGCGGTGGGCCATATCAACAACACAACTCTCCCGGTCTGGTTCGAGGCCGCGAGAAATCCACTATTCAGCCTGTTCACACCAGATCACGATTTTGCCAAATGGAAACTCGTCATTGTCAAAACGACTTTGGAATTCATTGGGCAAATATACTTCGGAGAAGATGTGGAAATCAGAACCTGGATTAAAAACATCGGCAACAGCAGCCTGGAACTTTACGAAGAGCTGTATCAAAAGAACGAATTATGCGCAAAAAATACAGTGGTCTATGTAAATTATAATTTGGAAGAGCAACAGTCTGAAAGCATTCCTGATAGCATCCGCAAGGAATTGGAAAACCATTGGTACGAAGAACAGCATTAATGCAGTCTTGGATCATCTCTAAAAAAGGAATCCCTGAAAGCCGGTTTACACGCTCTCGGGGATTCCTTTTCCTTTGGTATTTACTTAGGCTCAGACTGTGCGGACAGGAATGCCAGCGTCTTCTCGAAAGTCGCCTGTGCCTCTTCGGTGTGTAATGTGAATTGGTATTGGTGGCCAAGCCCTTTTCCGCTGCCCTCGAAAAATACCTCATCAACGGCAATGCCTTTTGCCTTCAAAGTATCGGCAAGCTCAACCGACTGGGAAGCCAGGAGATCAGCATCACCAGCGCTGATAAATGCAGGCGGGTAAGCGGCGGTGACATGGCCGACCGTCGATAACTCATTGATGCGGCCGAAGTCTTCAAAGCGTTCGGTTCCCGTATAAGTATTCAAAAACAGATCAATGCGCGGGTAAGCGGTGGCCCTGACTGTTTCCATATTGTATAAACCACAGAAAAGTATGGTGCCGCGCAGTGCGTCGGGGTCAATCGCAGGATTTATGCTGACGGCAGAGGCCAAGGCAGGGTTGGTTATGGTTGCCGCCAGTTGGCTGGAAATCTGCGCACCAGCGGAATCGCCGCCGATAAAAATGCGGGACATGTCGCCGCCATACTGGGCTGCATTCACTTGCAGATATTCAAGAGCTTCGTTCGCTTGAATGATAGGTCCAGGATACAATTGCTTAGGGGCAAGGGCGTAATCGATATTGGCCACTACATAGCCAGCATTAGCCAATGCCATGCCGTAATTCTTGCGCATGTCTTTCGTGCCGCCGATATATCCGCCTCCGTGAATCCACAGGATGACAGGAAGCGCTTTATCAATTGTTTTCGGATAATAGATGTCCAGGACACTATCTTCCAGGTCGCTATAAACCAGGTTTTCTGCTGCCAAAACATTTTCTTCAATAGCTGCAAGATTTGGCGGAGCGGTGTAGACAGAAGAGCTGATTGGTTTTTTTGAAGCAGATGCGTCAAAAGAAGTCATGAATAATTCTGAAATGACCATTGCCAGCATCAACGCAATAAAAGAGAAAGAGATAATCCGTTTATGTGGGCTTAAATTTTTATGCAGGCGGGCCATAGTCCACATCCTTTATGAAGTGATATTGCTTTTAAATATTTATCCTATCTTATCTAGGAGTATAGGAGGAAAGATAGGGTCGATTGTACTAACTTAGCTGATATAGATGATTAATTTGATAATTTGGATAAGATTCGATTCTGCAGATGCCGGGTATTAAGAATTGAACGCAAAAAGAGGAAGTGAGAAAAATGTTCGGATTAACCGATTTGATAGCCTTGGTCATATCAGCATTCATTATTTTACCGATAGTCGTTTTTATAAGAGAAATTGGATATTTGGTCATCAGCCCCATTGTCGGTGTACAGAATCCGCGCCTCACAATCGGCTCAGGCCCGCGAATTATGAAGTTTTGGATATTTGACATTAGAAAGTACTATCATTTATATAGCTGGTACTCCTACGATTCGCTGAAAAGGACAAGCCGCTTTTCCTATGTCGCCTTATACGCCAGCCCGATACTGGTCAATGTTGCCGTAGCCGTTACCATTAACGCCATGCTCGCAAATGGCATGCTGCAAGATTACGCGACGTTTTGGAACCGGTTCGTCTTCTATGTCTTCTATTTTGTGCTATTTGATGCAGTGCCGATGAAGACCGCCAACGGCAAGCCCAATAATGGCATGATCATCTACGAAATGCTGCGCTACGGAAGGCGCACCGATTACAACGATGAGCCTTTCCTGCCGTCGACAACGGAAGTGGAAGAAGAATACCAGCAGGAAATGGAGAAAGTGGAAGAGATTAAAGAACGTGAAGTGGAAGAAAAGGAAGAAAAGGAAGAAGAAATCAAAGAGCTGAAAGAAGAGTTAAAGAAAGAAGGAAAGAATGTGTAGGAAAGCGGCCCTCCGCCTTGCTGGCTGCTTCGGCACATGCGGCGGGCAGTAAGTGTCTTGAATTCGAGATATTTGGATGGTAAAATAAATCCATAGCAAAAGTAAGGGAGCTGGTTGTTCATGGCAAAACAGACGGAAGGCATACACCATATCACCGCGATTGTAGGAGAGGCACAGGAAAATGCTGATTTCTATGCAGGTGTGTTGGGGCTGCGTTTGGTTAAGAAGACCATTAATTTTGATGACCCGGGAACGTATCATCTTTATTTCGGGAATTCTGCAGGCGAGCCGGGGACCATCATTACATTTTTCCCTTGGGGAAATGCCTATAAAGGGAAAATCGGCGACGGGCAAGTCGGCGTGACGACTTACGCTGTTCCACCGAATGCTTTGGAATTTTGGGAAAAGAGATTGGCTAAATTCGGCGTAGCGGTTAAAAAAGTTGAGCGTTTTGGCGAGCAATATTTGGCTTTCAATGATCCGCACGGTTTGCAGTTGGAACTGGTGGAACGCGCGGAAGGCAAGGCGAACGATTGGCGATTCGGTGAAGTGACGCCGGAAACAGCGGTCAAAGGTTTCGCTGGGGCTGTTTTATATACGTCCAATGCTGAAAAAACTGCTGAGCTGCTCCAAACGGTGATGGGCCTTCAAAAAATTGGTGAAGACGGCAGCATGCTGCGTTTCCGCTCCCCGGCCGAACTCGGGAATACCGTCGATGTGAAATTGGCGCCTGTGGGAATCGGGCAGATTGGCGTCGGAACGGTCCATCACATCGCTTGGCGTGCGAAAGATGACAAAGACCAATTAGACTGGAAGCATCAAATTGAAGCGTATGGCCTTGGTGTAACGCCTGTACAAGACCGGAATTATTTCAATGCCATCTATTTCCGTGAATACGGCGACCTGTTATTTGAAATCGCCACTGACCCACCAGGTTTTGCGGTGGATGAAACGCAGGAAGCAATGGGGCAGGAGCTGATGCTGCCTAAACAATACGAACAATACCGCAATCGGCTGAAGCAGGATCTGGCTCCGCTGGAAATCCGCGAAGTGGATTGAAAATAGAAAAGCGCGTTTCGGAAGCCGAACTTCCGAAGCGCGCTCTTTGTTTTATTTGGAGACAAAACTTTTCAGTGCCAGGTTGATGTTCTGTGGACGCTCTGCCAGACGGCGCATATAGTAGCCGTACCAATCTTCGCCGAACGGCACATAGACGGTGAATGTGTAGCCTTCCTGTGCCAATTGCTTTTGAAGTTCCGTACGGAAACCGTAAAGCATCTGGAACTCGAAACGGTCGAGCGGGATGTTGTGTTCTTTAACAAACCGTTTTACTTCATCGATGATCACGTGGTCGTGGGTTGCAATCGACGTGAAGCCTGGCTGCTGCAAGCGGATCTTGATCAGTTTCAAATAATTGCTGTCAATGTCCTGCGCGCTTTGGTAGGACACTTCTGAGATTTCTTTATAAGCGCCTTTGACTAAGCGCAAGCGAACCGTTTTCAGAAGCTCTAAATCTTTTTCAGAACGATACAGATAAGCTTGGATGACCGTGCCGACGTTATCAAATTCCTTCACCAGTGTGTGGAGGATATCGAGTGTCGGCTGGAGATGGCTGTAATCTTCCATGTCAATATTGATGAAAATGGCGTAACGTGCAGCCGCTTCAGCGATTTCACGCATATTTTCCAAGCAAAATCCAGGGTCGACGTCCAAGCCGATTTGCGTCAGCTTGACGGACATATGGGCGGAAACGCCGTGCTGTTGTATCGCTTCCAACGTTGCGAGGATATTTTTTTTCGCTTCCAGCGCTTCTTCCCGGCTGTATACGAACTCGCCCAAATTATCGATTGTGGCGCTGATTCCGTCGGCATTCAATTCTTTGACCGATTTCAGCATGCTGTCGATGTCTGTGCCTGCGACCACTTTGCTGGCGCCCAATTTGAGCCCCCATTTTTTCGCCCCGCTATTCAGAACCTGGTTCTTTGACAAAGCAATAAAAAAGTCTTTAGTTAACCCCACTTTTTTTCCTCCTATACTTTTCGGATGCCTGAAGCCTTCCGAAATAAAAGACGCAGCTGCCGCCATGATTTCTTATTTAAAACATGAGTTTGGTAATCCGCTGTTTTGTTCTTCGCCGATTAGGCAAAGCATCGTTTTACAGCATTGCCGGAATGGGAAAACGTTTACAGAATCCCACTTCTTATTATAGTCGATGGGCGCCCTTCTTCCTAACTTTAAATCGCCTGGATGAAATTGAAAGATGCGGGCAGTTCCCGTATACTTGAAAAAGACGGAATATTCTAAAATGATATACAGTTTGAGGGGGCGGATAGATGCAGTATTTTTTGACAGGTTCATATTCCAGGGCCGATGAGCCGGGCATCAAGCTGTGGCAGTTCAACCCGGCGGACGGGAGTTTGATGGAAAAGACAGGGGCACGGGGAGTGGAACGCCCTTCGTACTTGGCGTTCCACCCGGCGGGAGAGCTATTCATTGCCTGCAGCGAAACGAACGATGGGGAACTTGTGTCGTGGCGCTTCGGACTAGTAGCGGAAACGTTGACGGAAATCAGCCGGCAGCCGTCTAACGGTGCCCATCCGGCGCATGCGGTTGTTGATGAATCAGGCAAATGGCTGCTGTCTGTTAATTATTCCGGAGGCAACGTAAATGTCTTTCCGCTGGATGAGGATGGAGTAATCGGCGCTTTGGCAGATTCAGCCGCACATGAAGGGACAGGGCCCGATGAACACCGGCAGGATGCAGCCCATCCGCATTCCGTTTCCCAGATTCCAGGGACACAGCTGTTTCTGGTGCCCGATCTCGGCATCGACAAGATTCACATTTATAAAATGGACCGTCAAAACGGCAAGCTCGAATACCAGCGCGTGATTGAATCGGCGCCTGGTGCAGGGCCTCGCCATGTAGCTTTCCACCCATCTCTGAAGGTTTTTTACGTGTTGGAAGAACTGAGCTCGACGCTGGCTGTTTATGGAATAAGTGAAGGGGCAGGCATTGATAAGCTGCAGACCCTGTCACTCTTGCCCGAAGGCTGGCACGGACAAAATACAAGCGCTGAAGTGGCGGTCTCGGAAAATGGCAAGTTCCTGTATGCTTCAAACCGTGGGCATGACAGCATTGCCGCTTTCTCGATCGGAGGCGAGGGAACATTGAATGCATTGGGGTTTGCAGAAACCGGCGGTCAAGGGCCGCGCCATTTCGCCTTGGCACCTGGAGCTGAATGGCTTATTGCGGCAAACGAAAAATCCGGGTCTCTGACGGTGCTGAAGATTGATAATGCGGGAATGCCGAAATTTGATGGAAAAGCGGTACGGACGAAAGCGCCGGTTTGCGTAAAGTATGCAGGAACACGCTAAAAAAGTGCAGGCACCTTTGAATAAGCGGATTCGCTGGTGGCTGACAGCAGAAAAAAGCGGACAGCCGTTTTGCTGTCCGCTTTTGTTCTTACCAATCAGGCGTGTCATTTTCCAAAATTTCCAGCTCTTTCAGGAAATCGATGAAGAAGCTGTCACGATTGCCTTGAAACGCCTTTTCAGTACATACGGTATCAGGCGGGTAGCCGAGTTTACGTGCTTGCTGGAGTGTACTGTCTTCGATGAAATTAGTCGGATTTGATTCTTCAAAGCATGAAGGTGCGATGTATGTGCGGTATGTGTGTTCCAATACCACACGCTCATCAGGCGATGGATTATTTTCCCGCGGCAAGAAAAGCAAAGCGATCAAGGCTGCGGATACCAGGAAAATAGCGGCAACCCCTAAAGTTTTCTTGTTCAAGGCCTATTCCTCCGCCAGCAGGATTTTTGCGTCAGAGATGATATCTTCAACAACAGGATTGACACCGTTATAGCTTTTCATGACAACTCCGTTTTTATCCACGAGATAGAATTCCGTGCCGTGGAGCACTTGATCGGAATCTTCCGGTTTTCTGGCGATGGTGCGAAAATTTTCCATGGCGAATTTGTCGATGGACTGTGGAGTATAGCCGGTCAGCAAATTCCACGATGCAAAATCGGCACCATAATTTTCAGCGTAGGATTTCAATACTTCCGGTTTATCGACAAGCGGATCTACGCTGAAAGAAACGATCTTAATGTCGAGGCCCTCTTCTTTGAATTGCTTTTGCAGCTCCACCATATTCGAAGTCATGGGCAAACAAACAGTCGTGCAATTCGTGAAGATGAAATCAGCCAGCCAAACTTCGCCTTCTAAATCTGCAAGGCCGAATTCTTCGTTTTCCTGATTTGTATAAGTGAAATCTTCTATTTCCCAATCAAGTGGGTCTTCAATGCCATTGCCGCAACCGGAAAGCATAAGAGGCAGCAGCAAGAACGCAATAATCCAGAATTTTTTACTCAAATGATCCAGATCCTTTCTATATTAAACACGCATGCCTTAAGGGTAGAACAATAACCGCATTCGGACAAGACCTTGAAATGCTTTTTATGTGTAAATATTAAGAACGAAAAGTGAAAGGGAATCTGCTCCTTGCCTCCTGTATTTTCAAAGCTTTTTTTAAATTCCGATTTTTTACAAGGAATTATAGCCTATTGTGCAGAATACTATTATCTATATATTTGCTGTATTCCGGAGTGCATTTAAAGTGCGATGGGTATAGACGTGTATACCCGGCAGTAGTCAGGAGAGGGGCTGCTGGGATTAAAAATGAAAAACGCAAGTGAATGGAAAAAGTCCTGTATGGGATGGCGATGAAGAATAATATGCCCCAGTTTTGGGAGGTGTTTTTTTGGGCAGTGGCAAAACAGAGCTGACGGATGAAAAATTAGCAGATTTCCACAATGGGCATATGATGGACGCTTATTTGTATTTTGGGTCTCATGCTGATCGGGATGAAACGGTTTTCACTGTCTGGGTACCGGACGTAAAGCGTGTTTCGGTTCTTTGCAGCATTGTTGCGGGGGAGGCGGACGGGCGATATCCGATGGAACCTCATCCAAGAGACGCCAGCATTTGGCAGGTCCGGATACCCCGGAGAATGGCAGATGCCGTTTACGTATATGAAATCGAAACCCTTCAAGGGGAAATCTTGACGAAATCAGATCCTTTTGCCCGCGCCGGGGAAGTCAGGCCGGCTAATCGCTCCGTAGTTGCTGGAAGTTCCAAGCACGAATGGTCCAAATCAGCGCTGAATTATAAGTCGATCCAGTCCAAAGGGCATTTTGAAAAACCGATGGCGATTTATGAGCTGCACATCGGTACGTGGAAAAAAGCAAAAGACGGTAAATTCCTGACGTATCGTGAATTGGCCGGGGAATTGATTCCTTATATCAAAAGGCAGGGTTTCACCCACATTGAAATCTTGCCGATTACCGAGCATCCGCTCGATGAATCGTGGGGCTATCAGACAACCGGCTATTTTGCGCCGACAAGCCGGTATGGATCAGCGGATGACTTGAAATTTTTCGTTTCCAAATGTGCGGAAAATGGAGTTGGTCTTTTTCTGGACTGGGTGCCAGGGCATTTTTGCCAGGATATTCATGGACTCGCATTGTTCAATGGCACTGTTCTCTATGAGGATTCCCGAGAGGAACGGCGGTTCAACCCGGAATGGGGTACATTGAACTTCGATGTTCGGCGGGGGGAAGTCGTTAGCTTCCTGTTATCAAGCGCACATTATTGGCTGGAAGAATTCAAGTTCGACGGGTTCAGGATGGATGCGCTGATGAAGCTCTTGTATGTGCCGAATGACGAAAGCCGGGTCCCGAACGAAGAAGGGGCGTCATTTTTGAAGAGGTTGACGACCCGCTTGCGGGAGCGGCATCCAGCAGCGCTTCTCATTGCCGAAGATGCCTGGCATTATCCGAAAGTAACTGGCGAAGTGGAAGATGGCGGCATCGGCTTTCACTATAAATGGAATTTCGGGTGGATGCACGATACGCTGGGCTATATGCAGACCCCGCCCGCTGAACGTGGGGATATCCACCATATGCTGAGTTTTGCGTTGACTTATTACTATGAGGAACGCTATATCTCCATCTTTTCGCACGACCAAGTGGTGGATGGACAAAAATCTTTGCTCCATAAATTTCCAGGGAACCTGGAAGAGAAATTCCAGCAATTGCGCTTGCTGCTCGGTTTTTGGGCAGTCCATCCCGGAAAGAAATTGCTGTTCATGGGTCAAGAGTTCGGACATGGCGAAGAATGGGCATTTCAGCCGGAGTTGGATTGGTATTTATTCGATTACAAAGCCCATCGCCAGATAGCGCTGTTCACCAAGGAGTTGCTGGTGTTCTACCGGACTGAAAAAGCAATGCATGAGCTTGATGATGATCGGGATGGATTCTTGTGGCTGGATCCGCATAACCATGAGCAAAGCGTTCTTGCATTTATCCGCAGGGGGCGGAATCCGGAAGACGAATGCATCATCGTCTGCAATTTCTCGGACCGCAGCTACAGTAAATTTGAAGTGGGAGTTCCTGTTGATTCCCCGTACGAACAAGTTTTTACGACGAATGACAGCGCTTATGGCGGCAAGGAGCCACGGCTCGGAACGGTCCACAATACCCGCGAAAAACCATGGGATGGACAGGATTATTCCATCGCCATCGACTTGCCCGCTTATACAATGAGTGTCTGGAAAACAAAAAAAGATGGGAGTGGATGAATTTGAAAAACAAAGTAGTTGCGATGCTGCTGGCTGGCGGCCAGGGAAGCCGTTTGAAATCATTGACCTATAATATCGCGAAGCCGGCGATTCCATTTGGCGGAAAATACCGGATTATCGATTTTCCTTTATCGAATTGCGTCAACTCGGAGATCCACACAGTCGGCGTCCTTACCCAGTACCAGCCGCATATGCTGCACCGCTATATCGGCCTTGGCACACCATGGGATTTGGATAGAAGAAATGGCGGTGTGACGATGTTGACGCCGTACGCAGAAATGGATGGCATCAAATGGTATAACGGCACCGCCAATGCCATCTATCAAAATCTCACGTATTTGATGGAGCAAGATCCGGAATACGTCCTCATCCTGTCCGGTGACCATATTTACAAGATGGATTACCAAAAAATGCTGGAATTCCATAAATCACATAAAGCGGATGCCACCATCTCAGTCATTGAAGTGCCTTGGGGGGAAGCGAGCCGCTTTGGCATCATGAACACGGATGAAGATATGAACGTCACAGAATTTGTTGAAAAACCGAAAGAGCCGGAAAGCAATTTGGCGTCGATGGGTGTCTATATTTTCAATTGGCAAAAGCTGAAGAAATATTTGACCATTGATGATGGCAATGAAAACTCTTCCCATGATTTCGGGAAAAATATCATTCCGTTGATGCTCGAAGCGGGCGAGAAATTGGTCGCATATCCATTTAAAGGCTATTGGAAAGATGTCGGGACTGTTGAAAGCCTGTGGGAGGCGAATATGGATTTGCTGGACGCCCATTCAGGTTTGAATTTGCATGATCCGGGCTGGCGAATCTTTTCCTCCAATCGGCAATTGCCGCCTCAAGTGGTGACGGAAACAGGGGAATTGCAGGAAGTCTTTGTCAACGAAGGCTGTGTTATTGAAGGCAAAGCCGAAAAGTCGATCATTTTCCAGGAAGTCCACATTGAACAAGGTGCATCCCTTTACGAATGCGTCGTCATGAACTGTGTGGTAATCGGCGCTGGCGCCAAACTGGCTAGAACGATCATCCCGCCTGACCTGGTAATCCCGAAAAACTTTGAAATGGGCGATCCTGAAGGAGAAATCATCCTTTTGACGCAAGAAATGATCGATGAATGGAAGGAGAGTGCTGAAGTATGAAATTAGTAGCAATTATTGATGCCACTGTAAAATTGCCGGGTCTGGAAGACTTGACCTTGTACCGTTCAGCCGCGTCCATCCCGTTCGCCGGCCGGTACCGGCTCATCGATTTCACTTTATCCAACATCGTTAACTCAGGCATCACATCCGTAGGCGTTTTCCCTTCCTATCCGTTTGTTTCATTGATGGACCATATCGGGAGAGGGAAAAGCTGGGACCTTGACCGCCGGAAAGACGGTCTGTTCTTCTTGCCGGTTTCGACTAAAGACAGCGGCCAGATGAGCGTCGGGGGATTCGCGGCGCTGGAGGAGCATATGGTCTTTTTTGAAAGAAGCCGCCAGGAATACGCAGTGATCACAAACTGTTTTACGGTTTCCCAAATAGATTACGAAGACATGCTGGAATCACATATTGCGTCCGGTGCGGATGTAACAGAGGCGGTAAGCAACGGACAGCCTCTTAGAAGCTATATCCTGAAAAGAAGCCTGCTGATTGAATTACTGAAAAATTATCGGCAAACTCAGGTGTTCAGCGTAGAAGATTGTGTCAGAAGGAAAAAGAGCAGCTATAAATTCGGGGTCTATGAATACGAAGGCTACTGCGCTGTCATTGATTCAATCGACAGTTATTTCAAAGCATCCATGGATTTGCTGGAGCCCGAAAAACGCAATGCACTGTTTCTTCCGGAACGCCCGATTTACACCAAAGTGAAAGATGAACCGCCTACGCGCTATATGAAAGGTTCTTCTGTTAAGCGTGCGTTAGTGGCGAATGGTTCGACAATCAGAGGGACTGTCATCGACAGCATCATCAGCCGGGCTGTCGTCATTAAGGAAAACACGAAGGCCGACCATTGCATCATCATGCAGAAATGCACGATTGAAGAAAATTGCGATTTGGCCTACGTCATCGCTGATAAAAATGTCTTTATCGAAGCGGGGACAGTACTTAAGGGGACGGCGGAAGAGCCGATTGTGCTGCGCAAAGGGGAACGGATTTTGAAGGAGGAAGTCAGATGAAAATTGTAATGGCGGCCGCAGAATGTGTGCCTTTTGTAAAAGCGGGAGGCTTGGCAGATGTAATGGGTGCCTTGCCGAAAGCGCTGGTGGAAATTGGCTGTGAAGTAACGGTCGTCTTGCCGAAATACAGTTTGATCCCACAGGAATACCAAAAGGAATTCACGTTGGGAGAAGAAGTGGAAGTGCCTTTCAAAGGGCAAAATCACCGTTGCCGGACCTTCAGCTATGAGCTGAAGGGAGTCGATTACATTTTCATTGAAAACGACGCCTATTTTGACAGGGATCTGATTTACCGCCAACCGGACGACCATACGCGTTTTGCGTTCTTCAGCCGGGCAGTACTTGCAGTCGTAGAAAACCAGCGAGCGCAAACGGACATTTTGCACTTGCATGATTGGCACACGGCTCTTATCCCATTCTTGATGAAAAAAGATCCGCGCTACGCGGCGATGAATAGCAGCATAAAAACCATATTGACCATCCACAACCTTCAATTCCAAGGGAATTCGCCAAAAAGCGTATTGACTGAGGAGTATGAGATGGATGGGGCATATTATGAGGACGGGACGGCCGAGTGGAAAGGCTATTTCAATATCCTGAAGACGGGGATTTTGTTTGCAGATCAAGTGACGACAGTCAGCCCGACTTACCGAGAAGAGATTTTGACCGCCCGCTACGGCGAAGGGCTGGAAACTTTGCTGCAGCAGAAGGGCGAAAGCCTCGTCGGCATTTTGAATGGGCTGGACACCGAGTTCTACAATCCGGCTACCGATTTGGTGATTGAAATGGAATACGACGAAACTTCGATGGAAGGGAAAGCGGTCAATAAGCGCGCCGTCCAAAAACGGTTCAATCTTCCGGTGAGGGGGGATATCCCGTTATTGGCGATCGTTTCCCGTCTCACAAAACAAAAAGGGATGGACGTTCTGCAGGAGCTGCTGCCGAAGCTGTTGAAGGAAAGAGATGTACAATTCATCTTACTGGGATCCGGTGATGAAGAAGTTGCCCAGCTTTTCAAAAACCTGGCTGCCGAGTTTCCTGAAAAAGCCGCTGTATACATCGGCTTTGACGAAGACCTTGCCCATCTTCTTTACGCCGGAGCCGACCTGTTCCTAATGCCTTCTCATTTCGAGCCATGCGGGCTGAGCCAGCTCATTTCGATGCGCTACGGCACTGTCCCTGTAGCCAATAAAACAGGTGGATTAAAAGACACGGTAGTCGAATACGACACCGCAGCAAAAACCGGCAACGGATTTTTAAGTGATTTTTCTGCAAATGAAAGCTTTGAAGCTGCTTTGGAACGGGCGTTGGCATTGTACCAGAATCCGGAACATTGGGAAATCATCAAAAGAAATGGCATGCAGCGCGATTCCTCATGGAAGCGTGCTGCCGAAATCTATGCGGAAGCCTATAATGCGATTGCCGAAAGGTGAGGATGGGGATGTTCAGTTCAAAAGAGCGGTTTAAAGAGAATTTTGTGGCGCGCCTGGAACAACGGGAAGACAAAGAGTCCCTGCAAACCGTTTATTCGGTTTTGACGGCTATGGTGAAAGAGTGGACGTACGACGACTGGGAGCAGACGAATCAACAGTATAAAGAACAGAAGCGCAAGCAATTATACTATTTTTCCATTGAATTTTTAATGGGCCGGATTTTGGGGCAGAACCTGATGAATTTGGATGTCCATGGATTCGTGGAAGAAGGGCTGAAAGAGCTTGGTTTCGATTTGCATGCCATCGAAGAGCTGGAGCCTGAACCTGGTTTGGGCAATGGCGGGCTTGGCCGCCTGGCCGCTTGTTTTATGGATTCACTGGCCTCTCTGCAACTTCCCGGGCATGGCTGTGGCCTGCGCTATAAAGGCGGCTTGTTCACCCAAGTTTTCCAGGATGGGTTTCAAACAGAACAGCCCACTGTATGGATTGATGAAAAAGAAGGTTGGGGCATCAGAAGAGAAGAATTGTCGCTGGACATTCCTTTTTTCGGTTCCATTGAACCGGGCATTGAAAGCAATCGGTTAAAACCGGTTCTAAAGGACGCGGAATGGGTCAAAGCGGTGCCGTATGATTATCCGATTGTCGGAGCTGCGGGAAAGACTGTAAATACCTTGCGCCTGTGGCAAGCGGAAGTGTCCAGCCGCCCTTTGCCTAAAGGCAAACCGCGAACACTGTACGAGCAGGAAACTGCCGAGGTGACCGACCGGCTGTATCCCGATGCTTCCTTGGATGCAGGGAAGATACTGCGCCTCAAGCAGCAATATTTTCTATGCAGCGCCTCACTCCAGACAATCGTGAAAAACCGCGATTGTCCGTTAAGTGATTTAGCGCGGCATGTCGCGATTCAAATCAATGACACGCATCCGGCACTGGCGATCCCGGAGTTGATGCGGATCTTAATGGATGAGGAAGGCATGCAATGGGAAGAAGCATGGGGAATTGTGAATCATACGATCTCCTATACGAACCATACGATTCTCGAAGAGGCTTTGGAGAAGTGGAGCAGCTCTTTGCTGGAACGGCTATTGCCGAGAATATATATGATTATCCAGGAAATAGACCGCCGCTTCAAAGAAAAAACCCAGCAGGAACCGCTGGATGAGTGGCAGCGCAAAAAACTTGCCATCATTGAAAATGGAGTCGTCCATATGGCGACGCTCGCTGTGGTAGGCAGCTATAAAGTAAATGGTGTTGCTAAACTGCATACCGAAATTCTGAAAGTGCGTGAAATGAAAGAACTGAACGATCATTTTCCTCATAAATTCCATAATATCACGAATGGCGTTGCCCATCGCCGCTGGCTCTTGAAAGCGAATCCCGAGTTGTCCAGCTTAATCACATCGGCTGTCGGGGATGAATGGATCCGTGAGCCGATCAAATTGCATAAACTCCATCGTTTCAGCAAGGATCCCGCATTTCTCCAGGATCTTCAAGCGGTAAAAATAGCCAAAAAGCGGCAGCTGGCAGATTACATTAAAACGCATCAGGATATTATTGTGGATCCTGAATCGGTATTTGATGCCCAGATCAAGCGGATCCATGGCTATAAACGGCAATTGATGAACATCCTCCATATACAAATGCTGTATAACCGCATCTTGTCTGACCGGTCTTTCCGGCCTTACCCTCGGACATTCATTTTTGGGGGCAAAGCGGCACCCAGCTACCGGTATGCTAAAGAGGTTATAAAACTCATCAACACTGTTGCGGATCAAGTCAATAACGATCCATTGGCGAAAAAGCACCTCCACATCGTATTTATTGAAGACTATAGCGTCAGCAAGGCAGAAAAAATCTTTCCAGCATCAGATGTCAGTGAACAGATATCGACGGCTTCAAAAGAGGCGTCAGGCACCGGCAATATGAAGTTTATGATGAATGGCGCCATAACTTTAGGAACCTTCGACGGCGCAAATTTGGAGATTGTGGAGCAAGTCGGGGAAGATAATGCATTCATTTTCGGATTGACTGCCCGGCAAGTGATGCAATTTGAAAAAGAACAAAGCTATTATCCGCCGGATATCATTCAGCACGAGCCGGATTTGCAGCTAGTGATGGCGCAATTATTGGAGGGCAGCCTTTCGGACGGTGAGGGAAATATATCCGCTATCCGAAACCAGCTGGTCGACTGCAATGATCCGTTCTTTGTATTGAAAGATATCCAGCAGTACGGAAAAGCCCATGAGCGATTGCTTAGCGCTTTTGAAAACAGCCTGGCTTGGCAGGAGATGTCTGTAGTCAATATCGCACAATCGGGTATTTTTTCAAGCGACCGTACGATACAGGAATACTCGGACGAAGTATGGCAGCTCGGCAGGGTGCCGAGCAACCTTTTATAGCGTAGAGGAGGGTGAGTATGGCGGATGTAGAATTCGATAACACCGATTTAAGAGATTACAAGGCTGGCGGTATTCTTGAAGGCAAGGTAGCGATTGTTACGGGAGGCAGCAGCGGCATCGGCCAAGCGGCTGCTATCGCCTTTGCCAAAGAAGGCGCAAAAGTGGTCATCGGCTTTTTGGGCGATGAAGAAGGCGCGCTGAAAACGATCCAGCTCATAGAGAGTTACGGAGGCAAAGCGGTGGCGCAAAGCGGCGACTTGCGGGAAGCGGAAAACAGCAGCCGGCTGGTCCAGTTTGCGCTGGACTCATTTGGACAAATTGATATCCTGGTCAATAATGCCGGATACCAATACCCCGAAACGTCACCGCTTGATTTGAAAGACGAAAACATCCTGAAAACCTTTGAAATTAAAGCGTTCGCCATGCTCTATCTCACAAGAGCTGTGCTCCCCCATATGAAAAAAGGGTCACGCATCATCAATACCGCATCCATCAATGCGTACCGGGGGCATTCGGATTTGATCGACTACTCGGGCGCAAACGGCGCGATTGTGTCGATGACCCGTTCACTTGCACGTCGGCTCGTACGCGAGGAAATTGCGGTGAACGGCATTGCGCCGGGCCCTATTTGGACACCGTTGATCCCGGAAACGTTCGGAGCTTTATACGACAACATCGGGGAAGGCTTCGGGAAGGATGTTCCTGCCGGGCGTCCAGGGCAGCCTTATGAACTTGCAAAAGCATTCGTATTCTTGGCGGATCCGCAAAATTCCTATATGACCGGACAATTTTTGCACATTAACGGCGGAGATTATATGTCATCTTAAAAGAAGGGAGGACGGTTTTGGAGAAATCCAGAACCGCCTCCTTTTTGCTGTGCCTCCTTTTCTTTCTGCCATAAAAGTGTTTGTGCGAGAATGCAAAAGGGCTGATATGGTAAAATTTCCACAAGGAAAGAGGAGAGCGACTGTGAAGAAAAAATGGTTATTTTTAGTCGGTATACTTGTCATGGCGCTTTTTTTAGCGGGATGCCTTGAACGTGTAAAGACGCCCGCCGATAACGGTACGGAAAAGCCGGCACCCCCGGAAAGGAATGCCGGCGAATTGACTGCGCATTTTATTGATGTCGGCCAAGGAGATGCAACCTTGTTCGAAACGGAAGATTACGCGATATTGATCGATACAGGAAATTGGAATGATACCGATGCCATCGAATACCTGGAAAAGCTGGGTGTGTCCAAAATCGATATCGTTGTCGGCACGCATCCCGATTCAGATCATATTGGGCAGCTGGATAAGGTGATCGAACAATTCGAAGTCAGCGAAGTGTGGCTGTCGGGCAATGTCAGCACGTCAGATACGTTTATCCGTGCATTGGAAGCCATCGAGGCGAATAACACCGATTATTATGAACCGCGCACCGGCGAAACGTTCGATGTCGGAGGCATGGAAATCGAAGTGCTGCATCCTGCTGAAGTGACTGGCAAAGGCAATGAGGAATCCATTTCCATGAAACTCACCTATAAAGACGTAAGTTTTATCATGACAGGCGATGCCGGCGTCAAAGAAGAGCAGGAAATGATTGATAGCGGTGCAGAACTGGACGCGGAAATTTTGCATTTGGGCCATCACGGGTCGAACACATCGAGCGGAACTGCTTTTTTGAAAGCTGTCAGCCCGGAAGTGGCTATTTATAGTGCAGGCATCGACAACTCATATGGCCATCCACATGCCGAAGTGATTGCGGCCGCTGAAAATGCTGGAGCCAAAGTGTACGGTACGGATGTCAACGGGACTGTCCGTGTCGAAACGGATGGCATTTCCTATGAAGTATTGATTGAAAAAGACGGCATTGCTGTGGAAGGGAAAAACCGCTGCATTGATATCAACATCGCTTCGTCTGCTGAGCTTCAGGAAATCGAAGGAATCGGCCCTGCACTGGCAGAAGCCATCATAGAAGCGCGTCCGTTTGACGCGATTGAAGAGTTGGACAGCATCAAAGGCATTGGACAAGGAAAGATTGACGCGATAAAAGAACAAGGATTGGCATGCATAGGGGGATGATGGGATGAAAGGGATGCTCGATCGGATTGAAGACGGCTGCTTGGCAGTCATTTTGATAGAAGAGCTGCAGAAGGAAATCGTCCTTCCCGCTGCCTGGCTGCCTGAGGGCAGTGAGGTCCATTCCTGGTTCGACATTGAACTGGACGGCCACCAAATCAGATCGATTGCGCTGGATGCGAAAACCGCAGCGGCAAAAGAGGACCAGGCGGTAGCATTAATGAGAAGGTTGAAAGCGAAACGCGGTAAAAGCCGCTTTAAAAGAGGCGAATGAAAAAAGGCAGGTAAGCAGCATGTGAAATATGCCTGCTTCCTGTCTTTTTACCGTTTTTCCAAGGGCCATTTGATGGGCTATGGCTTTTCAATCAATTCCAAATGATAGTCGGCCACTTGGCCATCCAAGTAAAGGTTCGTCACCGATGTGGAATAATTTGAGATGGATGCTTGGAAATCCAAGTCTTTTTCCGGTATGCGCACATGAAACTCCATTTCATAAAGCAGCACAGCAACATCATGGTAATTTTCACTGGTAACCTTGAAATCAAAAATGATTTTCCGGCGCAATTTTTGGCTGGCTGAATCAGTGGTCGACTCCTCTGAAAAGCTCAGCGCATCGAAAATCTGATCGTTCAATTGGATCTGTAAGCCCATAATTGTTCACTCCTTGTCTTTTTTGGGAAAAGCGGCTAGCGCTTTTTGTGCCAGCTGTGCTTTGACCATATCTTCCATTGGTGGATTGTAGAGGCCTGCACGAACGTTCAAATAATAACGGTGCATGGGACTGGATTCGGAAAGGGCGCGGGAGCCGACAATCTTCATGGCTTTGTCGACTACGCCGATGGCAGCCTGAGTCACGGCTATTTTCGTCGCATCAAGTGCGCCTTGCATAGCAGCCTTGTCTTTTGCATGCTCATAGCGCTCAACTGTGCCGTATAGAAGGTGCCTGGCTGTTGCGAGCTCCAGTTCCATTTCTCCGATAAGGCTTTGGATGCTCGGTGTTTCGGAAATCGGTTTGCCCAGTGAGGCCGGTATATAAGATGCAGCAAATCCAAGCGCGTAATTCCGTGCGGCAGCGCCTATCCCGATATAGCAGGCTGGAATATGAAGAAGCCAGCCTTTGGCAGGGGCTTTCGCGGCAGCAGTTTTTAAAACATAGGAAGCGGGAATCCGGACGTTTTCGAGCACCAAAGTCTGACTTGCCGTTCCACGCATGGCCAGCATATCCCAGCTTTGTTCAATTGAGACGCCCGCGGCGCTCTTAGGTATGACTAGCGTCAGCATCTCGTCCTGTTCATCAGCAGCCGTAACGAATATATAATCGAGTGCAGGAGCCATTGAAGTATTGATTTTTTCGCCGTTGACGATAAAGTCGTCGCCGTCGCGAAGCGCTTTGGTTTTCGGCAATGCGCCGCGGGTGGGGCTTCCGGCATTGCTTTCAGTAGCAGCCGTGTTAATCAGGGCGCCTTCTTTTATTGCATCCATTAGCCAGTGGGCTGGCTCTGGCTGCCAATGGCGGTTCTCGGCAAATTCCAGAACGATGCCAGTATGCCAGCCGATGGCGAGGCCGGTGGAGCCGGAAGCTTGGGAAATCGCCTCTTGGGCCAATATGTATTCGTACAAGCCGAAGCCCTGTCCACCGTATTCAGCAGGCAGCGTCAGCGTATGATAACCGATTTTCTTCAAGTCATTGATATTTTGGCGAGGAAACGAACCGATGGCATCCAGTTCGGGTTCCCGTTGCTCGAACGATTGTTGAAGTGAACGGATTTCTTCAATCATTTTTTGCTGCTGGGGTGTTTTTATAAATGAGTCCATAAAAAGCTCCTTCCGGCAAGTGTTTCTAAAACCATAACATGAAAAGCCGCCAAAGCATGTACAGCATGCTTTGGCGGCTTATTTTCATTTATTCTGTTACTAATGCAGGTTTGCCTGTTTTTTTGATGTCTGCCCAGATCAAGGCAGCGACCAGGAAAAATCCAAGATAACCCACAATCGGGTAGAACATATTGACGAGTTCGGTAAAGCCGACAAAGCTTAAGCCGAATGCGGCCAAGCAGATGACGATGACGAAAATTTTGAACTTCGATGTGCCTGATTGAAAGAATCGGGCGGCAAAAGCATATAGCATGCTGACTCCGGTATTGAAAATCATGCCGAATAAAATGACAGACATGAAGATTCCGAGAACCGGGGAAATGTCGTTGGCGATTTGCAGCATCGGCATTTCGGAATTGCCGACAACATCGATTTTTGAGAAGATGGCCAAATGGCTAAGGATGATCAGGATTCCAAGGCCGAGCCCACCGAACAGTCCGCCTCTCGCCGCCACTTTTTCATCTTTCTCCGTACTGCCCATGACGATAGACATCGAAGCTCCGACAGCGATATTGAATGACGCGTAATTGATGGCAGAAAGGAACCAGTTTGGGAGAGCTGACAGCTGTTCTTTTGCGATTGGATCCAATGCTGTGAACGACTGGTCCATTGTCAAAAGGCTGTAGATCGTCAACCCGACAACCATCAGTATAAGGAATGGTGTAATGCTGCCGATGATGGCAATGACTTTATCGACATTCAACATGATTGTCATGAGGATGAGCGCTGTCATGATGGTGCTGCCCAGCACAGGCGACCAATCGAATTGTTGCGAAAAGATGGAGCCGGCTCCAGCGATCATGACAACGCCTACACCAAATAGCGTTAAAATGATGATGTAGTCGACGATGCGGCCAATGATGTTGCCGCTGATGCCATAAACCACTTCTTTATGGGATGATTTCTGCATCCGGCTGCCTAGCCGCGTCAAATTCATGCCTAGGTAAGCGAATAGCGCAGTCGAGATAAGTGCTGCTACAATTCCAAGGATGCCGAAACTGGTAAAATACTGCATAATTTCCTGTCCTGATGCGAAGCCAGCTCCAACGATAATGCCGATAAAAGCGCTTCCCATTTTTAAACTCTTCTTCATCGAATGTCCCCTTATGAAATAATTTGGAAAATTAACCTTATTCAAATATAGCAAAAATGATCACTAGGCACAATGAAGAGGATGGCATAAATCGTTGATATGTCTATATTACTAGTTTGTTTTCTTTAAATATTTTATCTGAAAATCAGTTGAATAGTTTGAATTGAATAATAATTAGGCGTTAAAAAAAGGAAAGGACATAAAAAAACCGTCCCCGAAGGAACGGCTGGTGAAGCGATTAGTCTTTTTTGGCGACAATGACAAGTTTGCCTTTGTCCAATTCTTCTTCATACTGGTCGGCTTCCTGTTCAGTCAAACCGACAGATTGCATTTCAGAACGCAATTGGTCGCCGCGTGAGGTAGTCAGGTTTTTTAATTTGTTCAAGAAACCTGAATCCGGATCTTCCGCATCCAACGCATCAGCGATGTCGTGCTGGCGCTTAGGATCATGTGCAAAAAGGTAGATATGGTCTTCGTGGTAGCCTTGGCTTTCCAATTTCTCAATTTCCTTTTTTGCTTGCAATGCGTTTTCAACTGTTAGTTTTACGATCACATTAATCCCTCCAATGGGTTTTAATTACATCATTTATATACCCGATGCCCAAAAGCGTAAACAGGTAGGGACTGGCTGAATCCGTTATAATGGAAAAAATGCTTTTAAAGAAAGGTGCTGTTTATTGTGAAAATAACCACGATTGGCATATGGGGCGGCTACCCCAATAAAAATGAAGCAACTTCCTCATTTCTAATAGAACAGGATGGTTTCCGCTGTTTAGTTGATTGCGGCAGTGGGGTGCTTGCGGCTGTCCAGAACTATACAGAACTGAAAGACATCGACGCAGCAGTTATCAGCCATTATCATCCGGATCACGTAGCAGACATCGGCGTGCTTCAGCATGCAGCAATGGTCGGCATGCAATTGAAAGAATGGCGAACGCCTTTCCCGATTTTCGCGCACGACCGGGATAAAGCCATGTTCGATAGCTTGTCTTATAAAGGCGTTACGGAAGGGGTGGCGCTTCAGGCCGACCAGCCAATCGAAATCGGGCCATGGCAAGTGTCGTTCTGCGAAACGATCCATCCGGTTTATTGCCTGGCTTTGAAATTTACGGCTGGAGGGAAATCGGTCGTTTTTACAGCAGATACGGAGTGGAAAGAGGAATTGGTGGCGTTTTCGGAAGGCGCCGATCTCCTGGTGTCCGAAGCGAACCTGTATGAAAAATATGTCGGCATCATCAAAGGACACCTGAGCGGGAAACAGGCTGGTGAGCTTGCTGAACGCGCAGGTGCACGGGAATTGTGGCTGACGCACCTGCCGCAATACGGCGACCCAACCGAAATTTTGGAAGCGGCGCGTGCTTCGTTTGGCGGTCCTGCACAATTTGCCGCAATCGGCGAAAGCAAAAACCTGTAACGCTTTTCGCCAGAAGCAAGGCAAGCAGATAGTTTGTCTTCGAGATATATTAGTCTTATTGTTAAACTAGATTTCGTTGAAAGGAAGTTTAATGATGGACCAAAATAGTAAAACACTGCCAGTATCCGTTTTGGATCTGGTTGCCATTTCACAAGGACAAACAGCAAAAGAGGCAATTGACAGCATGATCAGCTTAGCACAGCATGTCGAACAACTCGGTTACCGCCGTTTTTGGCTGTCCGAGCACCACAACACGCCGACACTTGCCAGTTCAGCTACATCGATCTTGATTTCCAAAGTATTGGACAGCACGGACTCGATTGAAGCCGGCTCAGGCGGTATCATGCTGCCAAACCATACGCCACTAGTCGTAGCGGAACAATTCGGCACTTTGGAAACGATGCATCCAGGCCGCGTTAACTTAGGGTTAGGCCGTGCACCAGGCACTGATATGCAGACTGCCCGCGCACTGCGCCGCACTTCGCAGGAGACAGCGTACGCATTTCCGCAGGACGTAGTGGAATTGCAGAATTACTTGAAACCGCTTGAACACCAAGGCATGGTCCACGCCTATCCGGGCGTGGGAACGGAAGTGCCGATTTTCATTTTAGGCTCGAGCACTTCGAGCGCGGAGCTTGCCGCACGCCTCGGCTTGCCGTATGTTTTTGCAGCGCATTTCGCACCGCAGCAGCTGAAGCAGGCGCTGCAGATTTACCGCAGCCAGTTCCAGCCTTCTGAATACCTGGCAAACCCTTACGTAATGGTTTGCGTTAATGTTGTAGGTGCTGAAACCGATGAAGAAGCAGCTGTACTTGGAACTTCCAGTAAAATGTTTTACTTGAATGTCATCCGCGGCACCAAGAATCCCCTGCAGCCGCCAGTCGAAACGATGGATGGCAGATGGACCTTCCCTGAAGAAAATATGGTGCGCGGTATGGCACAATATACGTTCAGCGGAAGCAAAGAAACGATTGCACGCCAGTTAGCACCGTTTATTGAAGAATTGCAGATTGATGAATTGATGGCAGTATCGTATATTTATGACCAAGACAAGAGAAAGCGTTCGTTTGAAATCTTGAAAGAAGCTGTAGATCAACTCTAATTAATGGAGGCGGTAGACATGAAAATCGGGATTATCGGAGCAACTGGAAAAGCAGGCGGTTTTATTATGAAAGAAGCGCTCCTGCGGGGGCATGACGTCACAGCGATAGTGCGTGACGCCTCGAAGCTTGTTGAAAAAAGAGCGGCCGTCATGGAGAAAAACATCGATGAATTGACTGCCGAAGATTTACGGGAGTTTGATGTGGTTGTCAATGCGTTCGGCGTTCCGCCGGAAAAAGCCGAGCTGCATGCCGTGGCAGGGAAAAGCTTGATTGATGCGATGAAAGGAGCTCCTGGTACGCGCTTGATCGTCGTTGGCGGCGCCGGCAGTTTGTTTGTCGATGAAGCCCGGACGACGCGGCTGATCGATACACCCGAGTTCCCGGAAGCCTTTAAAGCGATTGCCGTTGGGCAGTCCCAGAACCTTTCTGATTTGGAAGCTTCTGAAGGCATCAAATGGACGTTTCTTAGCCCGGCGGCTTTCTTCGACCCAACAGGAGGCCGGACAGGGCATTATCAGATTGGCGAAGACAGCATCACGTTCAATTCGAAAGGCAAGAGCTATGTCAGCTATCCGGATTATGCAGTTGCGTTAATTGATGAAATCGACCATCCGCGCCACTTGAACAAACGGTTTACGGTCGTGTCGGAAGGGCATTGAGTGGGCTTGCCACTAAATGTTCACGTTCAACGCCCAGCTGGAAAATCCAATCCTGTATAATGAAAAGAAATTCACTCATTAAAGGCGGGAAACGAAAACATGGAATTTCTATATTTTCCTGAAGATAAGTCAGAGTACATTCCGGGGATCATTTCAATTTTGGTGATTTTCCTATTGTCCATATTCATTGTCCGGCTGCTGATCCGAGCGTCGAGAAAACAAGTGAAGGAATTGGAACAACAGGGCTATCCAGCGTTTTATAACGAAGCTGAGGCACCTGCCAAGAAACAGCAAGCCGAAGATGCGGCAACCCAACAGCATAAAGCGGATGCCGGCGATGCCGAAAACCGCCCAGACAAAAAGCCCTGATTGCTCAGGGCTTTTTTGCTTGCATTGTCTTATGCTTGATCAATTTCTGCTGTCAGTGAAACGAGTTCATCGACCAACTCACCAATGTAGGTGATGGTGTCGCGCAACGGCTTTTCGGTGGTGATGTCCACCCCAGCCATTTGGGCTAGTTCAGCAGGCGGTTTCGTGCCGCCGGCCTTCAGTACGTCCAGCCATTCGTCGACGGCTGACTGTCCTTCGCTCAGAATGCGTTTGGAAACTTGGGTTGAAATCGTCAGCCCCGCGCTGTAGGTATACGGGTACAAGCCCATATAATAATGCGGCTGGCGCATCCATGTCAGTTCGGCGCCGCTCGTGATTTCGACTGCGTCGCCCCAGAATTCTTCAAGAACCCCGCGTTTGATAGTGTTGAGGATCCCCGCGTTGACGCTTTCGCCAGCATCAATGCGTTCGTATACTTTCCGCTGGTAGGCGGCTTCAAGCAAATGTGTGACGAAGTTATGGTAATATGTCCGTGCAACAATAGAAGAAATGACCCAGCGTTTGAATTTCGGATCGTCCGAATTGGCAAGCAGGTGATTTGCCACCAGCATTTCATTCATTGTCGAAGGCGCTTCAATAAAGTAAAGCGAAGGGCGGGCATTGAAAATGTTCTGCTCCCGGTTGGCGTTATGGAAATGGCCGGCATGGCCAAGCTCATGCGCCAGCACGAAAACTTCGTTCATGCGGCCGGTCCAGGAAATCAGGATATACGGATGGCTGCCGTACGGGCTCGAGCAAAAAGCGCCAGTCGATTTGCCTTTGTTCTGTGCAAAGTCGATCCAGCGTTCCGCATAGGAGCGCTCAACCATTTCCAAATAATCCGGCCCCATAACAGCCAAGGCTTCATTAATGTATTTTTTGGATTCTTCAACCGTGATTTCAGGTTCATAGGAAGCATCGAGTGAAATCTTCAAATCAGCGAAAGTCATTTTGTCGAGGCCGTGCACTTGCTGCAGCAATTTGGCGTATTTGCGCATATGCGGCGCCAATTCCTTCATGATTAAATCGATTTGGCGATTGTAAAGCGAGCGGTCCACTTCCTGGTCGAACAATAAATAATCGAAGATGGAGCTATAGCCACGCAGGTCGGCTGTTGTCTTCTCAGTTTGAAGCTCCATATCGTAAGTCTTGGCGGCCGTGTGCTGATATTCCTCAAGCTTGTCCGAAAAGGCGGTGAATGCCGCACGGCGAAGCTCAGGTTTGGTTTCGGCCTCCCAATCGCCTTCGAACGATACGTAGCTGAGCGGATATTTCTGGCCGCCTGCTTCGAAATCATCAAATGACATGTCGAGCATTTTCGTCGTATTGTAGAGGCCATAAGGTGCATTGAACGTAGCGGAATAAGCGGCCAATGCTTTTTCTGCCTCAGGGTGCAATTGATGCGGTTTCCGGCGCAGCAATTTTTTCAAGTAATTTTCAAAAGGCGGTGCTTGTGCGATTGCCGCTTCAAGTGTGGCTTCCGGAAGTTCCAATAGCTCACTTGCAACGAAAGACAGCTGGCTGCCGATTTTCGCGGCTGCCGAACCGAACCGGCTCGCGCGCATCTGGGCTTCGTCGTTTGATTGGTCGGTACTGAGAGACAGGCTTGCATAGGCGCCCGCCTGGGTGATTTTTTCAGATAAAACAGTATAAGCTTTCAGCATTTCCACGATTGAAGCGGGATCTGCCAACGTTCCTTTGAATTGTGTGCTGAAAGCTTCAGCTTCTTTTTCAAGCGCTTCAGGTACTGGCTCAAATTCTTCGCTGGATGAAAACAAACCAGTCAGATCCCATTTTTCTTCTGTTGGTACTTCTGAGCGCAGTGGCAAATTTTTAACCATTTTATCTCTCCTCTGTATATTACGGTTATCGAACTATCTATCAGTATATAGAGAGGACAGCGCATTGTAAAAATGTTTTTAGAATTTATTAAAAAAATCTAAAAAATAGGTTTAACAATTTTTTTACGTGGAATATAGTGAGTACAAGGCGGAATAACGTAGGGAAAAGCGTATAAACGAAGTAAGTTTATGAACGCATCCAGACGATGACTTGCACAGCCTTGGCGGAAAATTTTGCTTTACTGGCGATATGCAACTCTTGTCAGGGACCAACTGCAACACCAGGTTTCTATCCAGACAGTGTCAAATCAGTAAACAGTAAGTTTTTTGTGGAAGTGCATCTAGTACGTCTAACTGCAGAAACACCAATTTCGCTGAGAGGTACATGCGAAGCAAAAGCCTTAATGGCAAATGACAGTTAGCGCAACACAATGCATTGGCGAGGGTTACCAAATTTCGTCAGGCATCAACATTGTAGAAGAATTGAATAGAAATTTTCCGCGTGCGATCCCCTCAAGGGAATAATTCGAGGGGCGGTAAAAGGAAGAGCATGGCCTGATGAAAAGGGCCATGCTTTTTCCTTTGCCTTAAATGGATCGAAAACTAATCAGAGTAATCAGATGATTTCGGACTGCTGTGGTAAAATGTTGAAATAAGCGGAACAACATACATAGACGGATTCCGCAGAAATGAGGGAGACCGATGGTGGAAGAAATCGTACATGCTATTCAAGATGATTATCCAGAAGATTTTGCCTGGTGCTACGGCTGCGGCCGGATGAATACGGAAGGGCATCATTTCCGCACCGGTTGGGACGGCGATGAAACAGTGACTTATTTTGAACCAGCTCCGCAACACAAAGCGATTCCAGGCTTCGTGTACGGCGGGCTGATTGCATCTTTGATCGACTGCCACGGCACGGGGTCCGCGTCGCTTGCGCTGCATCGCAAGAATGGCTTTGAACCTGGAAGCGGTGAAGAGCCTCCGCGCTTTGTGACGGCTTCTTTGCACGTGGATTTCTTGAAGCCGACACCGGATGGACAAGTGCTGAAAGCAGTTGGAACAGTTGAAGAAATTCATCCGAAGAAATTTAAAGTGGCTGTCGAAGTGTTTGCGGAAGATATACTCTGTGCGAAAGGGGAAGTGGTGGCAGTGGTTATGCCGGCTTCTTTTGCGAATAAATGACGCTGATTGACCGGGTTTAACAGCGCCAAAGTCCATCTTGAACAGATGGACTTTTTTTGCTGTTTATAACCTAGTTTACTAGTAAGAATAGTGGGTTTGCTATATAATCAATTTATTCTCTTGAATAAAGTGAATGTTTTCACGATTTTGATAGTAAGATGCGGAAAGGTGCGATCATAGATGAAATATGGATTTTGGCTGCCGATTTTTGGCGGATGGCTGCGGAATGTGGAAGATGAAAACATGCCAGCAACTTTTGAGTATGCGAAACAGGTCGTGCAAAGCGCTGAACAATGGGGCTATGACACAACATTGATCGCTGAATTAAATTTGAATGATATCAAAGGAATGGAAGCTGATTCTCTGGAAGCTTGGTCAACTGCAGCGGCTTTGGCTGCGGTGACCGAAAAAATCGAAATCATGACTGCCATTCGCCCGGCTTTCCATAACCCGGCAATTGCTGCTAAAATGGCCGCCAATATTGATCGCATTTCCAATGGGCGTTTTACCTTGAATGTCGTTTCCGCTTGGTGGGCAGAAGAAGCGCGCCAATACGGCGGCGACTTTACTGAGCATGACGAACGCTATGACCGCACGGACGAATTTCTGCAAGTCGTCAAAGGCATGTGGAGCGGAAAAGAGTTTTCCTTCAAAGGGAAGTATTACGACATCCAGAATGCGCGACTGGAGCCGAAACCGGTTCAACGGCCCAATCCGATTTTGTATGCAGGAGGCGAAAGCCCGCGCGGCAAAAAATCGATTGTCGAGTCTTGTGACGCCTACGTGATGCATGGCGGCACCGTCGAAGAAATCGAGGCGAAAATCCAGGATATGAAAAACCTGCGCCAAGCGGCAGGCAAAGAGCCGCTGCAATCGTTCGGCATGGCAGCTTATGTCGTATGCCGCGACACGGCAGAAGAAGTGCAAGAAGAATACGCGCGCATCGTCGACATGAAAGATGCCAGCGGCTATGTCGGTTATAATGATTTTGTGTCGAAATCACAATTGGAGCAGCAAGTGAAGCTGGAAGACTATTCCGTTTCCAACCGCGGGCTGCGCCCGAACCTGATCGGCACGCCGGAAGAAATCGCGGACCGCATTCTGGCTTACGAAAGAGCAGGGCTTGGGTTATTGCTGCTGCAATTCTCGCCTCAATTGGAAGAAATGGAACGCTTTTCGCAAAAAGTGATGCCGCTGGTGGAAGCAAAACGCAAAGCGCTTCAAACGCTTTCGAATTAGGAGGAAGACGATGACTGAAAAAATATACGTAATTCACGAAAATGAAGAATGGACGACGCATTTATTCAAACGGCTGGATGAATTGGAATTGCCTTATGAGAACTGGTTTATCGATGAAGGCTTGGTGGATTTGAACGAAGCGCCGCCAGAAGGCGTATTTTACAGCCGCATGAGTGCGTCATCGCACACACGGGGCCACCGCTATGCGCCGGAATTGACGGAATCTGTGCTTGTCTGGCTCGAGCACCACGGCCGCAACGTGTTCAATGGCAGCCGCGCGCTGCGCCTGGAAGTCAGCAAAGTCAATCAGTACATGGCGCTGAACGCAGCCGGCATCCAGACGCCGAAAACAATTGCGGCGAACGGCAAGGCGCAAATCGTCAAAGCGGCGGAAAAGCTCGGCGAAGCGTCTTTCATCATCAAACATAACCGTGCCGGCAAAGGGCTTGGTGTACAATTATTCCATTCGATGGAAGCCTTGCATGAATATTTGGACGGCGGCGGATTCGAACCTTCGATCGATGGCATCACATTGGTACAGCAATACATCCAGGCGCCTGAGCCATTTATCACCCGCTGTGAATTTGTCGGCGGAAAATTTGTCTACGCGGTGCAAGTGGATACTTCGGAAGGCTTTGAGCTGTGTCCGGCAGATGCATGCCGAATCGATGATTTGTTCTGCCCAGTCGGCGAAGAATCGGACGAAAAGCCGAAATTCCAAGTGGTGGAAGGGTTCAATGACCCGATCATCGACAAATACGAAGAATTCCTGCGCCAAAACAATATTGCAGTGGCGGGAATTGAATTTATCCGCAACAGCGCAGGAGACATTTTCACCTACGATGTGAACACCAATACCAATTACAATGCAGATGCAGAAGCTGCACACGGCAAGTACGGCATGCTGGAATTGGCAAGTTTCCTTGGCAAGGAATTGAAAGGCGCGAAGGTTGTTGTTTAATAGGGGAGGCACCGTTTCTTTGAGGCGGAGCCTTCTCGTTTTTGTTTAAGGCCTGCTTTATCCGGGAAAAACTCAGTAAAAGAGTAAGAACAAGAAAGGGCGTTGAAAATGGATAAGAAGCGAGAGGAAGAAGAAACGGTTGAACCGGTAGGAACAGAAGGAATAGAGGAAGCGGAAGAAGAAACAGAAGAAGAAACTAAAAACAATGATTCGTATTTCGATAAAATCTATAGCAATGTAGCGTCGAATCGCTACGAGAATCTGCGGACAAGCTATATTGAAAACAAAGCGAAGGCATTGCGAAAAAAACATAAATAAAGATCAAATGCGAAGCGCATTCGATCTTTATTTTTTGCGTGGCGCTTTGCTGATTTCTTCGGAAACAGCGAAGGCCAGATCGTCGTTGCCGAACATCTGAAGGATTTCCAGCATCGTGTCGTCGCCCACATCGATTTCTTCCGGTTCGGCAGCGTTTTCTTCTATAGCGAGAAGCAATGCCGGGTTCTTTTCCTGATGGGGATAGGCTTGCTGGTAAAGTGCAACAGGGTCCAATTGGCGGGCCGCGCACCAGTGGACAAACAGCTGGATCATCGTGTTTTCATCTTGCTGGTATTTCTTGATGATGTATTCTTCGCGGTTTTCGAATTCCATTTTCAGCACATCCTTTGCAAATTGTTTTCTTGTCCTACTATAGCAAAACAGCCAATTCGAGTACATGCATGGACTTCTATGTTCATTTACTCTAGAATAAACGCGAGAGCAAAGCTAAGATCGGAGGGCATAACATGAAATTATTGCAAGTAAGGAAGGGACAATTCGTCTACTTCAACAACGAGCTGCATAAAGTGTATTCGGTAAAACCATTGGCTAAAAAGTCGGTGCTGATGTACCGGATCAAAGACATGGAGCAGTTTGAGAGCAAGGCGGAAGATGTAACCTTCTATAAGCCGAAACACATGGATTCGTTCATGCTGATGGGGACGCGCTATACATTGCGTGAAGACCTTGAAGCAGAGCAGGGCGGCTATATTTTCATCTCGAAGCCGGACCCGGATTATACGGACCACTATGCATTGAACGAATTTGAGAGAGTTGAATTGGTGGAAGGCAGAGACGTTATCACAACTCGCCAGAACACGGTAAAAGCGAAAGAGTTTTTCGTCATGGCGCCAGGCCAAGAGCCGGGAAGCAACGATATCGCTTATTACGACAAATCCAAAGTGCCAGCAGAGCAGCTTGAAAAAGATGCGGGGCTGGAAGAGGAATTGAAAGAAAAGAATGCCATCAAACCTTCTATCGGAGATGTCTACCTGAATCTTGAAAATGGCGCAACCACTATGGTCGTGGCGATTGAACAAGATGTGGCCACAATGGGTACAGGCGATAAGATGACATTCAGCCAATTATACAAAGCGGATAATTGGAGTTTCCTTTATTCCCTCAACTCAGGAGCGGATGAGTTAGTATAATGAAAAATGCGGACCAAAGCGGTCCGCATTTTTTTATGCCTTCATCCGGAAATGGAAAGAGTGCCGCGTAAGCTATTCCGCCATTATTCAGGCGCAATCGCCATGAATTCCTGGGCCATCGAGTAGAATCGGGCACCGTGGCCTTCGGCAGCTTCCAGGAAATATTTTTCACTCAAGGTAAAGCTGCCTTGCTGCCCATCACTGACAACGTAAGCGTTGATGACTGGGTCATCCCATTCCTGGCCGCCATTCGCGATGCCGTGAAGCAGAAATCCTTCAACAGGTTCCTCGACTTTTTCCGTCTCTTTCAAGTCTGGAAAGACAGCTTTTAAGTGTTCGGCAAGCTCCACGGCCCGATCAGCTGGTGCAATGTCAGGGGTATGCAGGATTGCCATCGATACTTCAGGATAGCCTTCCGGCAACGCTTCTTTTGGAACGATCATGTCCGGATCCGCATCTTGTCCGGCCACCATTTTATAGCGTTCTTCATCGATGTAAATGATATACGATTCATTTTTCCCGATAGTCAGGCGGCCGATGATTTTTTCTTCAGTGCCTTCAATTTGGACCACCAATTCCTTTTCAGCAGGGAAGCGCTCTTCAATTGGAAGGGCAGGTTCCTTTACAGGTTCGGAAACTTCCCCTGTTGCAGGCGGCTCGGTTTCTTTCGCTGGTGTACTGGAACCGTTGAGCGTATCAAGAAAACCGGTTCCAGTAATGAACAAGAAAGCCAAAGCAATCAGCAGGACGGTGGCAGTAATTAGCATAAGACCTCGTTTTTTGTCCATTGCATTCTCCTCCTAAAGAGAAACATGTCAAAGAATCGTCTTTTCGATCGGAATCGGCGTCAATGCTGTCGTCTCATTGATGAAAATAAAAGCATCGTAGCGCTCGGATATTTTCGATGGAACGTAATTGCCATGGGCTTCATATTCGGGATGGTAAACGACGCCGATTGCACGGTGTCCGACCCAGCGGTTGAATAAAGCGTGATTGTCATCGCCGAAAATCAGCAGCTTGTCATGGGCGCCTGTGCGGTTCAGCAACTCTTCCCACGAATTGAGGCGCGCAGGAGGGACACGCATCTTCTGGTAAGGCGCACCCCAGGAGCTTGCCGCAATGACAGAGCCGGTATAAGTGCCGAAGCCAAGCGCGAAAACACCCTCGGCATGCTGCTGTTCGCGCATCAGTTGCCCGACATTGACCATGCCTTCTCTGCGCATGTCAGTGGCACGGGCATCTCCAATATGCGTATTGTGTTCCCAGACGATGATTTTCGCATCCGGGCCGTGGAAATCCCTTATTTCGTTGATGGCTTCCACCATATGCCCATCGCGGACATTCCATGATAAGGTGTCGTCCCGCGCCATTGCGCTGTAATAATCTTCCGCATTTCTGGCGACGAGTGCATTGATTTTCAAACTGAGCGCGGTTTCCTGTCCATCTTGATAAAGTGCGCTGTCTTGCCTCATCACTTCCAGCAGCTTGTCGACTTCATCAATGCACCGGTTAAATGGATGGATGGCAGACATCGCATACTTTTCAGCGTCGCGGTTGAATGGCTCAAAGCAGGCGAAGGCTTTTTTTGCCAGTTCCAGGTGGCTCGCGGAAGGGCTGGCTGTGGAAAGGTGCCCGATAATTTCCTCCATCGATTCCCATAAACTATAAAGGTCGATGCCGTAAAAACCCGTCTTCTGTGCACTTTGGCCATTGTGCAGCCGCAGCCACTCGATGAAATCGGCGACTTCTTCATTGGCCCACATCCAGGTCGGCCAGCGGTTGAAAGCCTGGAGCACTTCACGGCTTTCTTGTTCTGCAGGGCTATACGCTTTGGTATGGCGGTTGACTGCATGCGAAGGCGGCCAATCACCTTCTACGGCAATGATGGAAAAGCCCCGCTCCTGGATGAGCCTTTTGGATAGTTCGGCGCGGATTGTATAAAACTCGGAAGTGCCATGGGTCGCTTCTCCAAGCAAGACGATTTTGGAACTGCCGATGGCATCAACAATCCTGTTCAAGTCTTCGGAAGATCGATAAGGCAGGGCGTGTTTCTTTATGGCTTCTTCAAGCGATATATCCACAACTAAAACCCCTTTCTATTCCGCTGTTACTCTTGGTTTTCCCGTATAGCCGCAATTGAAACGATGCCCGGCAACGGACATAAAAAAACATCCGCTTTTGGCGGATGTCCGAAAATTCACTGCAAGACGTCCTGGAATTCCGGAGTCTTTTCGATAACGCCATTGGCGAATGGGCATTGCGGGTCGATGCATTTGCCTTCTTGGCGTGCATAATTTACAACATGCTCGACCAATTTCTTGCCCATTCCCTGGCCTTCGAGCTGGGGCGAGACTTCCGTGTGGTCAACAGTCAGAACATTGCCGCTTGGAACATATGACAACACGCCGAGTTCTTCGCCGTCTTTGACAATCGTGAATTTGTTTTCGCTGTGTTTGATATCCATGTAATTTCCTCCTTTAAAAATATGCCTTCTTTAGTATTCCCGAAATACTTAAAATTATTCATGAGCGGGTATAGCTTTTACTAAAGAGGTGATTGAATGGAGAAAAAGCAATTGGCTGGAATGGCTATCGACCGCATTGAAAAAGTTTTCGGCAAGCATAACGGGTATCGGCGGGCGCATGCCCGGGGCGTCATGTATGAAGCGGTGTTCACAGCTACTGGTGGTGCAGCGGATTATACAACAGCGGAACACCTTCAAGCGGGGGAGACAAGAGCTGCCGTGCGTTTCTCGCATAGTTCCCCTAATCCGATTTGGACCGACGCGATGTCGCCGGTCAAAGGAATGGCTGTGCAATTCCAATTGCCTAGTGGAGAAATCACGAATATTGTGGGCGTCAATGCACCGGTTTTTTTCGCTAAGACACCGGAAACCTTCACTGAGATGCTGGGCCTTGCGAAATCGCTTAAAAAAGGCCGGCTGCCGTTGCCAACATTGATAAAACTGCTGATCAAATATCCGGACAGCCGCTCGGCTATCAAAGTATTGCGGAAAATGCATGCACCGGCAAGCTTTGTAAAAGGGCGTTATTATGCGATGCACGTATTTTATTTCATCGACGGCGAGGGGCGCCGGACACCCATCAAATACGAATGGGAGCCAGATGCCGGAGTCGCCGTGTTATCGCCTAAAGACGCAAAAGCAATGGGGCGGGGACATTTTGAACAAGAGCTTGAAAGCCGCTTGAGAAACGGCCCGGCCGGTTTCCGATTGAACATCATCATCGGCGAGCCGGGCGACCCGACCGATGATCCGACAAAAGAATGGCCGAAAGAGCGGCGGAAAATCGTCGCAGGGCATCTGGAAATCCGCCGCAATCGACTGGATGATGAAAAAATCCTTTTTGATCCGACTGTGATGGTCCCTGGAATAGCGTGTTCGGAAGACCGTATTCTCGCATTCCGTTCGCTGGCCTATTCCATTTCCCATGCAAGGCGCACGCCAGGAACGTGAAAAAGAGCTGTCGAGAATTTCTCGACAGCTCTTTTTATTTGCGGGTCCTGTTTGTTTTCAATTCCGTATTCAAAGCCTTGAACAAAGATACAATGATCAAAATCATGACCAGTGAGAACGGCAGAGCTGCTGCGATGATGGTGTTTTGCACAGCGGCTAATCCGCCGACAGCCAGTAAAATGGCCGCGACTGCGGATTGCGCAATGCCCCAGAGGATTTTGATCTGGTTGCTTGGGTGCAGCGATCCTTTTGTCGACTGCATGCCAAGGACGAATGTCGCGGAATCAGCTGACGTGATGAAAAACGTGCTGACCAGCAAAATAGCGACGATTGACATGGCAAAGCCAAGAGGCATTTCACTGAACATCGCAAACAAAGACTGCTCCGGTGGGAATCCAGCCAAATCGCTTCCGCTTTTCTGCAAATCGATGGCTGTCGTACCGAATGCCGCAAACCAAAACGCTCCGAAAATAGTTGGCGTCAAGACGACGCCGATCAGAAATTCGCGGATTGTGCGCCCTTTGGAAATGCGGGCGATGAACATACTGACAAACGGCGCCCAGGAAATCCACCATGCCCAGTAGAAAATTGTCCAGTTGTTGAGCCATTGGCGATTTTCTGCATCAAGCGGCGCAGACTGGAAACTCAGGCTGATCAAATTCTGTGCGTAATTGCCGAACGTTTCGGTGAACATATTCAAAATCAGCAATGTCGGACCGAGAACGAGTACCAGGATCAATAGGATAACAGCCAATATCATATTGATGTTGGACAAGTATTTGATGCCTTTATTGAGCCCGGACCATGCGGAACTGATGAACAATATCGTTACGGCACCGATGATGATGAATTGGACGGTGGAAGTCTGCGGCACGCCGAATAGGTATGCAAGACCGCCGTTAATTTGAGCAGCGCCAAAGCCGAGTGAAGTGGCCACTCCGAAGACGGTAGCGAAAACGGCTAGTACGTCTACAAGTGTGCCGAGCGGACCATCCATTTTCTTGCCGAAAATCGGCTTCAGTGTTGATGAAATTAACGCAGGCTCCCCTTTGCGGAACTGGAAGAATGCGAGCGCCAAGGCGACAATGCCGTACATGGCCCAGACATGGATTCCCCAATGGTAATACGTGCGCTGCAGGGATTCTTTGAATGCAGCGTCAGTACCGGGTTCAGCAGTGGCCGGCTGTACAGCGAAATGGCTGAGCGGTTCGGAGGCGCCATAGAAAACGAGGCCGATCCCCATTCCTGCTGAGAACAGCATGGAAATCCAGGAAATGGTCGAGAATTCCGGGCGGTCTGAATCTTTGCCGAGCCGGATTTTGCCGTAAGGGCTGATGATGATGATGAATGTGAAGATTAAAATCAAAGCCATAAGCATTAAATAATACCAGCCGAAGCCTGTATCGATGTATGACCGGATGTTGCCTGTGATTTTTTCAAAGGCTTGTGGTGCGATGACGCCGAATACGACTGTCAAGATGACTAAAGCGAATGCGATGTAAAAGACTTTCGAAGCTTTTTTCATAATTTCTCCTTCTGTGGATATTTTCTAGATGACATTTAAACTTACCGAAAAACCATCTTCAGGTCAAACGATATGGCTGAGTTGATCAGTCCCACTCATTCATTTGTTCTTCCTCAGCAGCTATGCGCAAATCATCCGCCGTGATGGTGAAGACTTTGTAGTCATGCGTTTCTGCATAGGTTTCGGCATCCCGTTTTGTGAATTTCGGGGAGCCGTCCGTTTCCTCGTCGTAGACAATGAGCATGGCATCCGAATTGCGGAGGAAAAACTTGCTTTTCTCGATGAATTGCCATGGCGCCTCATATGGCCGGTTGGTGAGGCTGCGGTGGAAATCCGCCAGCTCCAAGATCATTTGGTATTTTTCTTGTTTGGTTTCATTCCATTTCTTTTCCTGATCGACAAAAGGGGTGAGGATGGCGTATTGCAATTGAGGGAATTCGTCTTTCAACTCAAGCACCACTTCCGCTGCCCAAGTCTCCACGCCGAGCTGGCCGCTCAAAATCACCCATTCCAGCCCTTCGTCCAGAAACACCCGGAGCCGGTCTTCAAGAGTTTTTTTGATGATGCGGATGCCCGGGTTTTTGTCATCGAAGATGCCGAGTTCATGCTGCTTATAGCCGGTCACCACTAAACGTTTAATCATCATAAGCTTCCTTTCTATCGTTTCTTTCAGTATATACTACCCGCTGGGCTACGATAATAAAGCTAAATTGCGAAACAACTCAGGTTCAACGCCTTTAAGTGCTATTTTTCAGAATTATGTTAAAATGGTGGCATAAAAGGAGGCGTCAGCCATGGCGGGCCTTGAAAGCGTAAAAAGGGCTCAATTGAACGTTGCGGATATGATTCACCGCACACCGATTTTAAGTTCTGAACAATTCGATCTGGCAAGCGGCAACAGGGTTTATTTTAAAGCAGAGCATTTGCAGAAAACAGGTTCTTTTAAAATCAGGGGAGCTGCCAACGCCGTCAAAAATGCCGTGCAGGCGGGAGCGGCATCGGTGGCAGCTGCATCTTCCGGCAACCATGGGCAAGCAGTAGCCTATGTGGCAAAACAGCTTGGCGTTCCGGCTGTCATCGTGGTTCCGGAAACTGCCAGCCGGGTGAAAGTGGCGGCCATTGAATCGTACGGCGCGGAAGTCGTCTATTGCGGCACGACTTCCGCTCACAGGATTCCGAAAGCGCAGCAATTGGCCGCGGAAAACAACGGCGTCTATATTCCGCCTTACGACCACGAAGACATTATTTCGGGACAAGGCACGATCGGGCTCGAACTGCTCGAGCAAGTGGAGGGGCTCGATGCGATTCTCGTGCCAGTCGGAGGGGGCGGATTGATCAGCGGGGTCCTGGCGGCTGTGAAAAACGTGAATCCCGGCATCAAGGTGATCGGCGTAGAACCTGAAGAGGCGAATGATACGTGGCTGTCGCTCCAAAGCGGCCGCATCACATCGATCCCGGAAAGCTTCACTATTGCCGACGGGTTGCGGACATCTCAACCCGGAGCCATGACTTTTCCGATTTTACAGCAATACCTGGACGGCCTTCTATTAGTGTCTGAAGCCGACATTAAAAAAACGTTCCAATTTTTAGCGGAAAGAACCAAGCAGCTTGTGGAGCCGTCCAGTGCAATGGCGGCAGCCCCTCTCCTGTTCGGGGAATTGAAAGGTGCGAATCTGAAAGCAGCGGTGGTATTGTCTGGCGGCAACGTCGATTTAAAAGAACTGCAAGCATTTTTGCCAAAATAGATGGCTGGAGAGTTCTGCTCTCCAGCCATTTTTTATATGAGCGTTAAAATTCCCCTGGTCTTGCATTCATCAAATGAAAACGGTAACATTAATTTAAGTATTCTGAACATACCAACTAGTTAGTATGTGAGAAACGGTTAATTAGAATGGGGGAATGGCAGATGAACGTAATGGACCTTTTTAAATTGGACGGCAAGACGGCTATCGTGACGGGAGGCGGGCGAGGGCTGGGCGCGCAAATTGCCGAAGGCTTTGCAGAGGCAGGAGCAAATGTGGTGCTGTGCTCAAGGAAAGTGGAAGCCTGTGAAGAAATGGCGGAAAAATTGAAAGCAAAAGGGGTAAGGGCGCTGGCGCTGGAATGCGACGTCACCAAACCGGAAGATGTTGAGAATGTCGTCAAGAAAACGCTGGAAGAGTTTGGGGCGATTGATATTCTCGTCAATAATTCAGGGGCGACATGGGGAGCGCCGGTACTCGAGATGCCGCTCGATGCTTGGCGCAAAGTCATCGACGTCAATATCACCGGGACATTTTTGATGAGCCAGGCTGCGGGCGAAGCGATGGTCAAGCAAGGCAGCGGGAAAATCATCAATATTGCATCTGTCGCTGGCCTTGGCGGCATTGATCCGAAGTTAATGGATACTATCGGCTACAACACCAGCAAAGGAGCGGTCATCACGTTCACAAAGGACTTGGCGGCTAAATGGGGCCAGCACAATATCAACGTCAATGCGATTGCACCTGGATTTTTTCCGACGAAGATGTCGAAAGGGCTCATTGAAAAGGGCGGCAGCGGATTATTGGAACTGACGCCGCTCAATCGTTTCGGTACAGAAGAAGATTTGAAAGGGGCTGCACTATTTTTGGCATCTAAAGCTTCAGATTACGTGACTGGCGATGTCATCATTGTCGACGGCGGCATGCACGCTATCTAGAATGCGGGGGCTGGAGATGAAAACGAAACTGAAAGAGGGAAGCATCCGGTTGTTTGAAGAAAAAGGTTTCAGTGCGACATCGGTGCAAGACATTGTCGAAGCTGCTGGCGTGACGAAAGGGACGTTCTATTATTATTTTCAAAGCAAAGAGCAATTGCTGATGGACATCCATTCGGATTATATCGGCGACTTGCTTATGCGGCAGGAGGCTATTCGGCAGTCAGAGGCAAGCAGCCGCGAAAAGATTACTTCCATCATTGGCTTGCTGATTGGCGACATTGAGCAGCACGGCCCAAGCGGACGTGTGTTTTTCCGGGAAATGCGCCACCTGAAACAAGCCAATGCAGAGGCTGTGAAAAGAAAGCGGGAACAATTCCGCATGAATATTGAAGAGCTGCTGCGTGATGGGGTGGCATCCGGAGAATTCAGGCGCCAAATCCAGCCGGACATGGCAGCATTCGCGATTCTGGGCGTCACCAATTGGAGCTATCAATGGTTCAATCCAGCCGGCAGCATCCCAGCCGAAAAGCTCGCTGAAATTTTCAGCGATATGCTATTGAATGGCATTATGAGCGAAGGAGGAAAAGAACATGTCGGAATTTCAAATCACTAAAATATGCGTCGTCGGAGCAGGGCAGATGGGACAGCAGATCGCAATGCTTTGTGCGTTGGGCGGCTTCCAAACAACATTGAACGACGTCAATGCTGAAGCATTGCGCAAAGCGGAAGGTGCGCTCCGAAAGGTAATGGATCAATGGGTCGCCAAAAAGAAATTGACGGAAGAAGAAAAAAACACAGCATTCAGCAATTTGTCATTTACGGAAAGTCTGGAGGCAGCAGCTGGCGACGCAGATTATGCCATCGAAGCAGTTGTAGAGAAATTGGATGTAAAGCGTGGGATTTTCGAACGTTTAGACCAGCTTGCACCGCCTCATGCCATTTTGGCATCCAATAGTTCGACCATCGTCAATTCGCTCCTTGCTGAAGCGACGGGCCGGCCGGATAGGGTCTGCAATATGCATTTCTTTTTCCCTCCGCTTGTCATGGATTGTGTGGAAGTCGTCATGAGCGATGAAACATCGGAAGCGACAGCCCAAGTTTCGATGGAGCTCTGCAAACGCATAAACAGGACCGGTGTTTTGCTGCGCAAAGAAATTTCGGGTTTTGTGGCGAACCGCTTGCTGGGTGCGCTGCAAAAAGAAGCGCTCCATTTATATGGGAAAGGCATAGCGGATTTCAAGGAAATCGATTTGATTGTGAAAAAAGCGCTGCGCCATCCTATCGGCCCGTTTGAATTGATGGACTTGTCGGGCATCGATATCGTCTACGACGTCATGCAGCAGCAATACGCAGAAACAGGCGATCCGGCAGACAAACCGGCGGACTTCATCAAAGAAAAAGTGGAAAATGGCGAGCTGGGCCGGAAAACAGGCAAAGGGTTTTACGATTATCAGAAAGTGGAGGTGTAAGTGGAATGGCGCAACTTGTACATATAGAAAAAGCTCAGGGCTATGCGGTGGTCACAATCGTGAATCCGCCGATGAACGTCATCAGCAGCCAAGTGTTCAAAGAGCTGGATAAAGCGTTCGGCGAGTTGGGAGAAGACGCGGGCATCAATGCGGTTATTCTTACTGGCCAAGGGGAAAACGTATTTGCTGCAGGTGCGGATATCAAAGAGTTCCCGAACTTGATCGGACAGCCTGCACTGAAGGGCAAGTTCATGGAAACGCATGAGATTTTAAATCGGATCGAGCGCTTTGAAAAGCCGGTGATTGCCATGCTGAACGGACTGACATTCGGCGGGGGATGCGAATTGGCGCTGTGCTGCGATATTCGGATTGCCGAGGACCACGCACAAATCGGACTTCCAGAAATAACGCTCGGGCTGTTTCCAGGCGGAGGCGGGACACAACGGCTGCCGCGCCTTGTTGGAGAGGCGAAAGCCAAGGAGTTGATGTTTACGGGACAAGCTGTTTCTGCAGCGGAGGCGGAAAAAATCGGCCTTGTCAATAAAGTCGTCCCGAAAGGCCAGGGCATGGAAACGGCCAGGAAAATGGCGCAGCGCATCGGCGGCTTTTCGCTTCCTGCTTTGTCCCGCATCAAAAAGGCGGTTGGCGAAGGCATGGAACTGACGGTCGGGCAAGGGGTGGAACTCGAAGCTGGGTTGTTCGAAGAAGTGTTCCAGACGGCGGATGTCCGGGAAGGCGTCCAGGCTTTTATCGATAAAAGAACACCGCAATTCCAAAACAAGTGAAGGGGTGCAGCAAAGATGGCAGCGCATGAAATCACGGTGAAAGTTCGCTTCAGTGAAACGGATGCCCTCGGGCATGTCAGCAATATCAGTTATTTCATCTATTTGGAAGAAGCCCGGATTGAATTGTTCAGGGCATTGGGGTTTGAGATGGAACTTGAAAAGTGGAACGTCATCTTGCTGTCTGCGACCTGTAATTTCACCAATCAGGCATTTTTTGACCAGAAGTTGAAAGTCAGTTCATTCATCACCAAAATCGGTAATTCGAGTTTCATGATCGGACACCGGATTGAGGATGCTGAAACCGGCCAATTGATTGCGGAAGGCGAGGCGGGGGCTGTGTGCTTTGATTTTAAAAAGCAGAAAAGTGAACGCTTGCCGGACAATATCCGCAGCCAGCTTGAGAAGTTTGCGGAAGAGGTGTAAGAGATGGCAGAAACTCTGAACGGAACGATAGCGGTACGGCCAGGAGAAGAACTGGGCAGCGCCAAGCTGCATCAATTTCTGAAAAGCACGATTAGCGGGCTGCCGGAAGGTGAATTGGAAATCCGCCAATTCGGTGCCGGGCATTCGAATCTGACCTACGCATTGGCCATCGGCAGCTGGGAAGCGGTATTGAGGCGGCCGCCGCTTGGACCCGTAGCGCCAAGAGCACATGACATGGAACGCGAATTCACCATTCTTTCCGCATTGCATCCACTTTTTCCAGCTGCACCGAAGCCATACGTTTTTTCGCATGATACGGAAATCGTCGGCAGTCCGTTTTTTGTCATGGAAAGGCGGCATGGCGTCGTGCTCGACACGGAATTTCCGCAAGGCGTTGAGCCGTCTGCGGAATTAGGGCGCCGGATTTCCGAGTTGATGGTGGACCAGTTGGTAGAGCTGCATGCCATCGATTATAAAGGGACAGCGCTCGCTGAACTGGCGAAGCCGGAGGGGTTCATGGAGCGCCAAGTGACAGGATGGATCAGCCGTTATGAACGCGCAAAAACGGACGATATACCGGAAGCGGAAGAATTGGCCGCTTGGCTGCTTGCGCATATTCCGAAATCGCCGGAACCTGCTATCATCCATTACGACTTCAAATTGAACAACACGATGTTTTCCGAAGACTTCAGTGAGATCACCGGCTTGTTCGACTGGGAAATGACGACAGTCGGCGATCCGCTAGCCGACCTTGGCGCAGCAATGAGTTATTGGATGGAAAAGGATGATCCGGAAGCGCTGAAGAAAGGTTTTGGGAAAGCGCCCGTGACAGTTACGGAAGGGTTTTATACGAGGCAGGAATTTATCGAGCGTTATGCGGAAAAAAGCGGGCGTGACGTGTCGAATATCGATTTCTACGTGACGTTCGCAAGCTTTAAATTGGCGGTTATCTGCCAGCAAATTTATTACCGGTACAAAAAGGGGCAAACCGCTGACAAACGGTTTGCGCAGCTTGCCCCGTTCGTGGAAATCCTCATTCACCACGCCCTTAAGACGGCGAAGAAAAAGGAGGCAGGCGGAAATGGTCAGTGATAAAACTTTGGCATACAGGGGCGGCAGCTTTTTATATAGAGCGCCGTCTGCAGAAGGGGTGTTCACGCCCGAAGACTTTACAGAAGAACACCTAATGATTTACAAAACGGCGAAACGTTTTTTGGAAAACGAAGTGCGGCCGCATAACGAGAAAATCGAGCAGCAGGATTTCACGCTGGTCAAGACGTTATTGGATAAAGCAGGGGTACTTGGTTTGCTGGGACATAGTGTGCCGGAGCAATACGGAGGACTCGGATTGGATAAAATCAGCAAAGGCATCGTCGGGGAAGCGCTCGGACCGGCTGGCGGCTATGGCGTCGCGCATTCGAATCACACGTGCATCGCCACATTGCCGATCACGTATTTTGGTACGGCTGACCAGAAGGCCCGTTATTTGCCGAAGTTGGCATCCGGTGAATTTATCGGTGCATACTGCCTGACAGAGCCGAATGCAGGATCGGATGCCTTGGCAGCCCAGACGACGGCAACATTAAATAGCGAGGGAACCCATTACTTGCTGAACGGCACGAAGATGTTCATCACGAATGCGGCGTTTTCCGATACGTTCATCGTTTACGCAAAAGTGGACAATCACGCTTTTACGGCTTTTATCGTCGAAAAGGATTTTCCGGGATTGGCGCTGGGGGCTGAGGAACAGAAAATGGGCATCAAAGGCTCATCTACCCGTTCAGTGATTTTCGAAGATTGCCAAGTGCCGGTTGAAAATCTGCTGGGTGAAGTCGGAAAAGGCCATGTCATTGCGTTGAATGTCCTGAATCTGGGCCGTTTCAACTTGGGCTCGGCGACGATGGGGGCAGCCAAATACGCGTTGGAGCTGGCTGTGAAATACACGAAAGAACGCCGGCAATTCGGTAAAGCGATTGCGGATTTCACTGTAACGCAAGAAAAAATCGCGGGCATGGCGATGCGGATTTATGCGGCGGAATCGCTGCAATACCGGACAGCAGGGCATCTCGAAGATGCATTGGAAGGGCTGTATGATGCAGAGGACCATGGACTGATCGCCAAGCGGATGATGGAATACGCAACGGAATGCGCCATCTGCAAGGTATACGGTTCAGAAACTTTGGATTTTGTGGCGGACGAAGCGCTCCAATTGCACGGAGGCTATGGCTATATTAAAGAATACAAAATCGAACAGATTTACCGCGATTCACGCATCAACCGGATATTCGAAGGCACCAATGAAGTGAATAGGCTGCTCATCCCAGGCAATCTTCTGAAAGCCGCTGGAAAAGGGCAAATACCGCTTGAAGCCGCTGCCGCGCAGGCTATGGAAGAAATGCAGACTCCCAAAGTCGATTCAATCAGCGTTATTTCCCGGGAAATAGAAGCGGTGCAAGCGATTCGCCGCGTCTTTCTGTTGTGTGCAGGCATCGCCTACCGGACATACGGCTCCAAATTAGCGGATGAACAGGAAACATTGATGAACTTGGCGGATATCGCTATTGGTTTATTCGCTGTTGAATCGGCTGTCTTGAGAACGGCGAAAGCGATAGACGTTAATGGCGAACAGCAGGCGGCTTTGAAAATCGAGCTGGCAAATGCACTGGTAGATGAAGCATTGCTGGAAACTGAATTCAACGCCCGGAAGCTTCTTCAAGGCACAGCTTCTGAACGGGAGCTGCATGATTCTGTTCCTGCCATTACGAAAGAGTTGAGCAGGCTTCAGCGGTCAGGAGCCAAAGCAGCGAAACGCAGCATTGCACAGAAAATACTGGCGGCGGAACAATTCACGTCATAAGGAGGAACAAAATGAAAGTCATCAAATTTGAAGAATTCGGCGGACCCGAAGTCCTGAAATGGAGCGACGCGGAAAAACCGCAGCCAAGAGGCAGCGAAGTATTGATTGAAGTGAAGTCGAGCGGCGTCAATTACGCGGATACGGCCAGGCGCGAAGGGCAGTATGTCGTGCCGACTGCGCTTCCGTATGTGCCGGGTTCGGAAGTGGCTGGCGTTATTGTGGAAACAGGGAACGATGTCCGGAATTTCAGCAAAGGACAGCGCGTGGTGGCATTGATCGAATCCGGCGGCTATTCGCAATACGTGGCAGTTGACGAGCGGGTGTTGACGCCGGTTCCGGATAATGTCGATTTCGACCAAGCGGTAGCATTGCCGCTGCAAGGGTTGAGTGCTTATCATATCCTCAAGACAATGGGACGCCTCGCACCGGGCGAAACCGTGTTGATCCACGCGGCGGCAGGCGGAGTTGGCGCAATCGCTGTGCAATTGGCAAAAATCTTCGGTGCCAGCAAAATCATCGCCACGGCAAGCACCGATGAAAAGTTGGCGCACGCGAAAAAGATGGGCGCCACGCACGTCGTGAATTATTCGGAAGACGGCTGGGTGGAGAAAGTAAAAGAGATCACCGAAGGAAAAGGCGTTGATGTTGCCTTGGAAATGGTTGGCGGAGATGTCTTCAACCAAACGGTGAAATGCCTCGCCCCATTCGGCCGACTTGTGATATTTGGAGCGGCGAGCGGCCAGCAAGCCACGTTCAATCCTGGCCAATTGATGCGCAAGAACCAATCCGTCATCGGATTTTTCCTGCCGCAGATCATGCGCAACCCGGAGCTGTTCCAACAAAGCTTCAAAGAGCTGCTCGGCTATATGGCGAGCGGGCAGTTGACGCTGACGATAGGTGGGAGTTACCCGCTTGAAGAAGCGGTGCAGGCCCATCAAATGCTGCAGGGCCGGAAGACAATCGGCAAACTCGTGCTCAAGCCTTGAGTATGGAAATGTGCATATACGGAAAAGGCAGGCGCAGCAGCGCTCTGCCTTTTTTTATGGACCGCAGTAAAAATCCTTGGGGTATTTGCAAGAATAATGAGACAATATAAAGGAGGGGGAGGGTTAATATGAAAATTTTAATAGTTGGAGCCGGAGGAATCGGCGGTTATTTTGGTGCGAGGCTGATGGAGACTGGACAGGATGTCACTTTCTTAGTCCGCAGCCGCAGGAAAGCGCAGCTTGAGCAAACCGGCTTGAATATCAAAAGTGTTAACGGTGACGTCAAACTGGTCCCGAAACTGATTACCGCTCAGCAGCAAGAAGAACAGTTTGATCTGGTCATTTTAACGGTAAAATCCTATCAGCTGGAAGACGCAATCGAAGACATTCGTCCGTTCGTAGGCGTAGACGGAATGATTCTTCCGTTATTGAACGGAATTTCATATGTCGATGACTTGGTGGCGGCGTTCGGAGAAGAGCGGGTGCTTGGCGGGCTTTGTTTCATCGAAACCACGCTCGACGAAAACGGCACAATCGTCCAGACGAGCCCGATGAATCAGTTGGTCTTTGGTGAGCGATCAGGAAAAGAGACCGGCCGCATCCTCGGAGTGCAAAGAGCGTTCGAGGGCACAAAAGCCGATTTTTCCCTGAGTGCGAATATTGAACAGGATATGTGGCATAAATATTTGTTCATCACAGCGATGTCAGGCATTACTGCGGCAATGGAGTCGCCGATCGGCCCCATTCGTGATTTGGAATCCGGCCAGCGCACCATTGCAGCACTCTTGCAGGAACTTGTGTCAGTCATGAAAGCGATCGGCGCCCCTGTAAAAGAAACGATTGCGGAAGATCAGCTGGCCAAGATCAATTCGCTTCAGCCTGGCATGAAATCATCGATGCAGCGCGACATGGAGAAGGGGCAGGCAATCGAAGCCGACCACCTGCAGGGATATCTTTTGGAGAAAGCAGCAGCTGAAAAAATTGCCGTCCCGGTTCTTGACGCGATTTATACGAAATTAAAACTTTACGAAATAAATTAACGGAATAATTGAACAATTCCTCTGAAAACGTTTACATTCTTCTGGAAGTTATTTATGCTTGAAGAACAAGCGTGTACGTGGCTTGAAAAAATGACGAGGAGTTGAGGTGCTTGAATGCAATCGCGTTAGCGGCAATCGGAATTTTTGTATTCATTTTAGGTTACCGGTTTTATTCGAAATTCGTCGCGGAGAAGATTTTTAGATTGGATCCGAATTACGTCACACCTGCTCACAAATACAAAGATGGTGTGGATTTCGTCCCGACAAACAAATTTGTTTTGTGGGGCCACCATTTTACGTCTGTAGCGGGAGCTGCGCCGATCCTTGGTCCGGCGATCGCGGTTTATTGGGGCTGGCTGCCTGCGGTTCTATGGGTTGTGCTGGGAACGGTTTTTGCAGCGGGGGTCCATGATTTTGGAACTTTGGTGCTGTCTGTCCGCAATAAAGGGCAGTCGGTCGGGACCTTGGCGCACCGATTGATCGGCCAGCGCGGGAAAGTATTGTTTCTCTTTATCATCCTCATCCTGGTGCTTATGGTCAACGCTGTATTCGCTTGGGTAATCGCGAACTTATTCATCTCATTCCCGGCCAGTGTGCTGCCGGTCTTCATCCAAATTCCGTTGGCAGTGTGGATTGGCCATGCAGTTTATAAGAAAAACAAGAAAATGCTGGTGCCTTCACTTGTAGCGCTGGCGGTCATGTATTTTACAGCCGTCATCTCAAGCCAAGTGGATTTCCTGCAAATCGATTTAGTCCGCTATATGGGTGGAGAAGAAGGTGCAGGATTATTCGGCCTTGGTGCCATTTCGACGGCGTTCTTCATTTGGATCATCGTCTTGATGATCTACGTTTATATCGCGTCTACATTGCCGGTTTGGCAATTGCTTCAGCCGCGCGACTTTATCAACTCACATCAATTGATCGTCGGATTGGGCATCTTGTACCTTGGGCTATTGTTTACGAATCCGGACATCACAGCGCCAATTTCAAACCCTGACGCAGATGTTTCCTGGTTCCCGCTGTTATTCATCACCATTGCCTGCGGCGCGATTTCCGGCTTCCACGGGCTTGTGTCATCCGGGACTTCATCAAAACAGCTCGATAAAGAAACCGATGCCCGTTTTGTCGGCTATTTAGGAGCTGTAGGCGAAGGGGTTCTGGCCTTAATTTCGATCATTGCGGTTATCACGTTCTTCCCGGACCGTGAAGCATTTTTTGCAACCTACAGCAGCTTCCAGGCGTCGAGCGGAGCGGGCCTTGGCGCATTTATCCAAGGGGCCTCGAAATTGGCTGAAGGGCTGTTGATCCCTGGAGAAGTCGCTGCGACCATCGTATCCATCATTGTCGTATCGTTCGCTGCAACGACGCTCGATACTTCTGTCCGCTTGATGCGCTACATCATCTCGGAGCTGGGAGTCGAGTACAACATTCCTTCATTGGAGAAAAAACACGTCGCGACAACAATCGCAGTCGTGGCAAGTGCGGCACTTGTGTTGATTCCGGAAGGGCCTAACGGCTTCGGCTCAGGCGGATACTTGCTGTGGCCGTTATTTGGTACATCGAATCAGCTATTGGCCGGCATCAGCTTATTGTTGATCTCGATTTGGCTGAGAAAACTCGGCCGAAATTACATGATCACCATCATACCGATGATTTTCCTCATGTTCATGACGCTATGGGCGATGTTCCAGCAGGTATTTCTGCAATGGGCTTGGTACGCAGATTCGCCTAATACATTGCTCTTCGTTTTCGGTGCTATCATTTTCGTCTTTACGCTGTGGATCATCTTGACAGCGGCACAAGCGCTGCTCAGCAAAAAAGATCCTGGATTTGAAGAGATTGAATAGACGGGTTTGGCTGCCGGAAGGGATCATGTACGCTGTGATCCCTTCTCTTTATACATATGAAGGGGGTGTGCAGACATGCTTGATAAGCTGAAAAAACTGATCGCTTATTACGAAGAAGTCTTGGAATTGCCGCACCGCACCGAAATCGCGCGCGAATTGCGTGCTGAGGATGACATGTTCCTGTTGATGCTGTATTCGGAAATGCTCGGGATCCCGAACCCCGTCTATTATTATACGCTTGAATTGTACCCGTATATGATTGAGGAATTTCACGATTGGCATTTGCGGATGGGGATGGAAAAATCTCCTTTAAGCGGCATCCGCTGCTGTTGAACATGGAGGAAGTGAGGGGAAATAATGGATGTCTTAACAAAAAGCATCATCTTTGTCGGCGGCAAAGGTGGGGTCGGGAAATCAACTTCGGCAGCCGCAATCGCTTGGAAATCGGCTAAGGAAGGCCATAAAACCTTATTGGTTTCCACCGATCCGGCGCATAATGTCGGCGACATCTTTAACCGTGAAATCGGCGGCAAGACCATCGAAATCGCCGACAATCTCTTTGCTCTTGAAATCGATCCGGAAATCGAAACGGATAATTACATCAAAGGGGTAAAGGCGAACATCAAAGGGACGGTCCATACGAGCATGATGGAGGAAGTGAACCGCCAGCTCGATACGGCGAAAGCATCGCCGGGTGCGGATGAAGCGGCGTTGTTCGATAAACTGATCCATATCATTTTGGAAGAGCGCAAAAATTTTGATAAGCTGGTCTTTGATACGGCGCCGACCGGGCATACCATCCGTTTGCTGACGCTGCCTGAATTGATGGGTGTGTGGATTGAAGGGCTGCTCGAAAAAAGGCGCAAAACCAATGAAAATTACACGGCACTCTTGAATGACGGCCAGCCGCGGGAAGATCCGATTTATGAAGTACTGCGCGAACGCCAGGAACGCTTTTCAAAAGCGCGTGACATTCTGTTGAACGAAAAGGAGACCGGCTTCATCTTTGTGCTGAACCCGGAGCGCCTGCCGATTCTGGAAACGAAAAAAGCCTTGGAGCTATTGCATAAATACCATCTGCACGTAAAGACGCTGATCATAAACAAAGTGCTTCCTGAAGAAGCGGATGGCGAATTTTTGATGGAGCGGAAAAAGCACGAACAAAAATATCTGGAGCTGATCAAAGAAACATTTCCGAAGCAGGAATTGATTTTTATTCCATTGTTCTCGCAGGATATCATCAGCATGGAGCAATTGGAACTGTTCAGTGCACAATTTACGGAAGGGTGACGCAATTGAAAGCATTTGTTATGGAAGCAGGGCAATTTAAATTGAAAGACATGCAAGAGCCGGAGGCGAAAAGCGGCGAAGTTGTCGTCCGTTTGAAAACAGCGGGCATCAACCGCCGCGACCTTGGGTTGCTGAAACGTTATGGCGACAATCCTGAGGCTTTGGTGGTCGGTTCTGACGGAGCCGGCATTATTGAGTCGGTGGGTGACGGGGTGACGGGTTTTTCCGAAGGGGACGAAGTCATCATCAACCCGGCATTGCGCTGGTTTGCCAATAGCGACGCACCGCCGGCGGAATTTGATATTCTCGGCATGCCGGACCACGGGACGTTCGCGGAAAAAATCGCGATTTCCACCGAGCAGATCGAGCGCAAGCCGGCCCATATGAGCTGGGAAGAAGCGGGTGGCCTCGTGCTGCCGGCGCTGACAGGATACCGTGCACTTTTCACAAAAGGGCAATTGGAAAAAGGGCAGACTTTGTTCATCCCGGGAGCGGGCAGCGGAGTGGCGACATTCCTCATTCAGTACGCGAAAAATACCGGAGCCCGCGTCATCGTGACATCGCGCAGCGAAGAAAAGCGCCAACATGCGCTGCGCATCGGAGCAGACCGCGCCATCGCAACAGACAGCAACTGGGTTGAAGAATTAGCAGACGAAACCGTTGACCTGGTCATTGACAGCGTCGGCGGCGCCACATTCAACCGGTCGTTGGAAGCGCTGAAAAAAGGCGGGCGCATCGTCATTTTCGGTGCGACCACTGCAGACAACGTCGATTTCAATTTGCGCAGCTTTTTCTACGGCCAATACCAATTATTCGGCTCAACGATGGGTTGCCGCGAAGAACTGCGCGACTTGATTGCCCATATGGAACAATACACTACGCATCCAATAGTCGATAAAACTTTTGCTTTGGATGAAGCCCAGGAAGCTTTTGATTACCTGGCTGCCGGCAAGCAATTCGGCAAAGTCGTTTTGCGCATCAGCGAATAAATTCTTGAAACTTTTCAGCCGCCCCTCCGTATAATAGGTAAGAAGCAAGAAAATTGACTGGAGGTCAAGAGGATGGAAAACACAGGGTTGAAAGTGCTCGTCCACGCCAGCGCGTTCTTTGCGCCATTTTTAGTGCCGTTTATCGTGTTCCTGATTACGAGCGACCAAGAAGTGAAGAAATTGTCGATTCAGGCATTGCTGTTCCAGCTTGCGATGGGCGTGTTGATCTTCATTTCGAGTTTGCTGATATTTGTCATCATCGGCATTCCGATGATCATCATTTTCGGTTTGATGACGATCATCGTGCCGGTTATGGGCATCATCAAAGCATTGAACAACGAAAAATTCGATTATCCGATTGTCGGAGCATGGTATCAATGAAAAAAGCCCCTCAAGGGCTTTTTTTATTGGAATAAAATCGGGTGAGAAGCGTATTTTGCTGGTTATGGGGCGTATTTCAAGGTTTGTAGAGCGTATTTCGCCCGTTGCAGAGCGTATTTCATCATTAATGGAGCGTATTCTCCGAAACCGTAGAAAAACCCCCGGCCATCACGAGATGGCTGGGGGTTGCTCGGTGGAAACAGGCGCAATGGCGCGCTGGCATCCATCAGATGATTAAGCGTTCCTTGCGCGTTACCGGAATCAGCGACAAGACGTTGTCTATTTTGAACGTCCGTTTTTCATTCCGCAGGAAGCAATAAGCTTGAAACGATTCACCGCTGACTTTCAACACTTTGATCCGTCGTTTGCTGATGGTTCCGTCGTTGGCCATGTACATGATGTCTGCAAGCTGCTGATGTTTGAATGCCTTTAAAATCTGCGCACGCATTGGATTTCACCCCTTAATAGAACGTTTGTTCTTATTATAGAACATAAATGCGGTGCAAACAAGCAAATTGATTTCGTGTATAATGGAACGAACATATATTCTTTTCGGCACAAAGAGAGGAGCTTGAACATGAAATTTTTCCACACTGCCGACTGGCATCTTGGCAAGCTGGTCCAAGGGGTTTACATGACAGAAGACCAGCGTTTTATCTTGGAGCAATTTATCGCCGCGGTTGAAGAACAGCGGCCGGATTGCGTCATCATCGCAGGTGATTTATACGACCGGGCGGTGCCGCCGACTGAAGCGGTCAACCTGCTCGACGAAACGCTTGCGAAAATTGTCCTCGAATTGGACACGCCGGTCTTTGCAGTCGCCGGAAACCACGACAGCCCGGGGCGCCTGAATTTCGGCAGCCGCGTCTTTCGCAAAAACGGCATCCATATCGCGGGCCATGTAGCGAAAGACCATACACCGGCCGTGATCAAAGACGAGTTCGGTGAAGTCCATATTCATTTATTGCCATATGCTGATCCGTCCCAAGTGCGCTATGCATTGGGAAATCCGGACATCCGCTCACACAACGATGCGGCGGAAGCGTTGACACAGAACATCGCGCAATCGCTCGATCCCACTGCCCGCCACATTGCGGTCGGCCACGCTTTCGTGACGCCGCACGGCGAACAGCAGGAAAATACCAGCGATTCAGAACGGCCGCTGTCGATCGGCGGAGCCGAGCATATCGAAGCCCGCCATTTCGCGGCATTCCACTACACCGCGCTCGGCCATCTGCATCAGGCGCATCATGTGCTGAATGAAACAATCCGCTACGCGGGATCTCCGCTGAAATACTCGATCTCGGAAGAACGCCACCAAAAAGGCTTCCTCGTGGTCGACATCGACGGCGACGGGAATGTCACCACTGAAAAACACTTGCTGCTGCCGAAGCGTGACATGCGCACGGTCGAAGCCTTTATGGAAGATTTGTTGCGCCATGAGGTCAACGAAGATTATGTCTTCGTCAAGCTGCTGGATGAAACGCCGATCCTTTACCCGATGGAAAAAATCCGTTCAGTCTACCCGAATGCAATGCATGTCGAACGGAAGCTGGCCGGGGGCGCAGGGTTCCAAAGCGACAGCGGTTCGCGCCGCGAGATGGATCCGCTGAAATTATTCCATGCTTTTTACGAAGAAGTGAAAGGCGAACCGGCAGCCGAAGCGACGGAAGCGATTTTCAAAGAAGTGCTGGAAGAATTTCTTCACGAAGAAGACGGCGTCAAAGCGGAGGTGAAAAAATGAAGCCCTTAAAATTGAAAATGACTGCATTCGGCCCTTATAAAGGGAGCGAAACGATTGATTTTGCCGATTTGAAAGGCAATCAGCTATTCGTCATTTCCGGCAGTACCGGCTCCGGCAAGACGACGATTTTCGATGCCATCAGTTTCGCGCTTTACGGTTCCGCGAGCGGTTCCGACCGCGCTGAACCGCGCAATTTACGCAGTGATTTCGCTGACGGCAACACCCACACGAGCGTGGAAATGGAGTTTGAGATACACCGGAAAACGTATCGCATCCTGCGCCAGATGAGCCATGTCAAAGCGGGTAATAAAAGCGCAACTGGCGACCGCTATGAATTCTTTGAAATCACGGAGAGCGGGGAAGTCCCATGTGTCGAGCGGCAAATCGTCTCTGAAATCGACCGTAAAGTGGAAGAGCTCCTGGGTCTGACGCAAAATCAGTTCAGCCAAATTGTCATGCTGCCGCAAGGGGAATTCAGGAAGCTTTTGACTTCGGAAACGGACAATAAAGAAGAAATCCTGCGCAAAATTTTCAAGACCGAGCCGTATAAGATGATCAGCGAACGATTGAAAAGGAAAAAAGACGCAGCGGCAGAAGCTTATGGCGTTGAAGAACGAATGCTCAAAAACCATATCAGCGGCATCGCTTCTGTGCTGCCGGCTCGGGAAAGCGACTTGTTCGAGCTGATTCAGCGCGATCACATCAACATCCATCAAGTATTGGATGCGCTGGACAGCGAAACGGTTTATTACAGCGAAAAAGAACTTCTGGATGAGCAGCGCTACGGAGCGGTGTTTAAACAGCATGGCGAAAAACAGGACACTTATTACGAAGCGAAAAAGTGGAATGACCGGATTGGCGAGCTGGAAGAGAAAGAACGGCGCCTCGGGCAGCTGAATGGACAGCTCTCTTCTATTGAAGAACAAGAGCGCGCTGTGCAAAAAGCGGAGCGCGCCAGCCTGATCGAAGGGCTGGAAAATCAGTTCAAAGAGCTGCAGCAAAGCGAAAGCGAAAAAAATAGGTTATTCACCGATGCGCAAAAAGCGGAACAGCAGGCAGCGAATGCTTTGGCATCAGCAGAAACGGCATTTGCGCAGGAGCTGGAGCAGGAAGGCACGCGCAATGAAGTGCGGCGCCAGCTCATGCAGCTGGAGAGTTTATTGCCGGCGGTTCAAGAGCTGGCATCCAAGCAAAAGGAACTGGTGGAAATGGAAGCCGCTGCCAAAAAGTCAGCGGTGGATGAGAAATCAGCCGAAGCAGCATGGCTCGCCGAAAGGGAAGCGTGCAAAGAATTGGCAACGGAAATCGCCTTGCTTGAAGCGAAGCTTGAAACTTTCGATGATAAGCAAACTGCGCTTTCTGCACTGAATGAGCAATGCCGTGTATTGATGGAGTTGACGGCGCTCGAAAAAACGCAGCTGCGCCACATCACGGAAAACAATGGGAAACAAGCTGCTTACAATGCGGCTTTGGAAGAATATAAAGCGCTTGAAGCGAGCTGGTTCGGCAATCAGGCACAAGTGCTGGCGGCTGCTCTGCATGACGGAGAAGCTTGTCCGGTATGCGGCAGCACGGAACATCCTGCCAAAGAAAACGGCGGACATCATGAAGAAGTGCCGAAAGCCCGTTTGGACGGAGCGAAGGCGAAGCTGGATGTGGTGGACGGGCAATACCGGGATGTCTTGGCGAAAATGAATGCCACAGAAGAGCAAATGGTTCAAAAACGCATGGCAGTAACGGAGCTGGGATTGGCAGCTGAACGAGCGCAAGAGCTGCACACCGAACTGGAACAAAAGCGGCGTGAATTGGACAGCGAAGTCAAAAGGCTGCTTTTGGATAAACAGCAGCTGCGGACGATGAAAGAGCGGCTGGCAGTGAAGACCCAAAAAGCGGATGGCTTGGAAACGGCTAAAACAGAGCTGGCACAGAAGGCGCAGCTGCAGGCTTCCGCTTTTGAAACAGCTCAGGCGGTCTTTGAACAGCGCCTCTTATCGATTCCGGAGGAAGTCCGGACGATGGCGGTATTGAACGAGAAGATCAGACGCATGAAAGATCGGAAAGAACAGCTTGAGCGCAGTTGGGAAGATGCGCAAAAAGGCTTGCAGCGTGCGAAAGAACGGATTGCCGCTGCTGCTGTTGCGGTTGTCCATAGAAGCGAAGCGGCAGCAGAGGCTGTTGCCAAAAAAGATAAGGCATTGGAGCAATACCGCGACGCCCTGCAAAAATCCGAGTTTGAGTCTGAAGAAGCTTATCAACGGGCGAGAATGCCGGAAGCGGCCCGCGGGGAATTGCAGCGTTCGACCCAGCAATTCAGGCAAGCGCTCCATACTGCTAAACAGCAGGCCGAAGAGCTGCGGGAAGAACTTTCAGGCAAGGCTAAATCGGATCTCAGCCTTTTGGAACTTGAAATTGGCCAATTACAAGCAGAATACGAAGCGGCGCTTGGCGAATGGAACCAAACCAAAGACTTGAAAGCGGCAGCGAGCGGATTAACGGCGAAAATTATTCAGGCTTCTGGCCAGGCGGCAGAGCTGGAGCAGCAATTGAACCGCATCACCGACCTGCATGATATGATCCGCGGCCAGAACAGCCTGAAAATTTCATTTGAACGCTATTTGCAGATTGAGTATTTGGAGCAAATCATCCAATCTGCAAACGAGCGTTTGAAAAACCTGTCGAACGGCCAGTTTTACCTGATGCGCAGCGACCGGCAGGAAGCGCGCGGCAAACAAAGCGGCCTCGGCCTGGATGTTTACGATGCGTATACGGGCCAGACTCGGGACGTCAAAACCTTGTCAGGCGGCGAAAAGTTTAACGCATCGTTATGCTTGGCGCTTGGCATGGCAGATGTCATTCAGAGTTTCCAGGGCAATGTCTCGATTGACACGATGTTCATCGATGAAGGATTCGGGTCGCTCGATGAAGAATCTTTGAATAAAGCCATCGATACATTGATCGACCTCCAAAAATCGGGCCGTATCATCGGCGTTATTTCACACGTTCAGGAACTGAAAGCTGCAATCCCGGCGATTTTGGAAGTGCATAAATCGAAAGAAGGCTTTAGCCGGACGAACTTTGTCATCAAATAACAGCATCCATGAATGGAAGGGGCGAGCGATATGAAAAAATGGAGTTTGAAAGCGCGGTTGATTTATTTCGGCGTGATTGCGCTGGTCAGCGCCGCTTTTTTTGCTCTGCAATTTTATGCTTATCAAAACGGCGGGCAAAGCACTTGGGAAGCGATGCTTCTTATTGTATGGGGCATCCTGGCAGCATTCGGCATTGGCGGATTCGTCTACAGCATCGCGAGAAAAGGCTGCTAAAGTTTCATGGGCAACGCTGGGAAGCTGTGGTAAAGTGAAAAGATATCTGTAAAAGCAGGAGTGAAAAGCCATGACAAAAAAATTAACCCATGAAGAACTGATCCGTTTGATCGAACCGGGCGCAGATATCATCGTGCCGATTGCCAACGGCGAACCGGTCCGCCTGCTCGACATTTTGGAGGACCACGCAGCCGAATTGCAAGGCGTGAAAATCCATCAGATGCTGGCTTTGCGCAGCCGCCGCTACATCAACGGCGAGTTTGAAAACTTGAAGCATGTGTCGTATTTCCTGAGCGGCGCTACCCGGAAAGTGTACCAGCAGGCGAAAATGGAGCTGGTGCCGAATAATTTCCACGAAGTTCCGCGCATGCTGCAAAAAGTGACGAAAATGTCGATAATCATGACAGTGGCATCGCCCATGGATGAACACGGCTACTTCACGTTCGGTACGCAGGCAGACTACGTTGCTGAATTCGTCGGCAAAGTGCCGTTTGTTTTGGAAGTCAATGAACACATGCCGAGAACTTACGGGCGCAACCAAATCCACATCAGCCAAATTGCCGGTTTTATTGAACACAACGAACCGCTGGCGGAAGAAAATACGCCTGCGGTCGGCGACAAAGATTTGCTGATTGCGGCATCAGTCATTGAAGACATCCAGAATGGCGATACGCTGCAGATCGGCATCGGTTCGGTGCCGAATGCGGTCATCAGCATGCTGAAAGACCATCGCCATCTGGGCATCCATACGGAAATGCTGCCCGACGGCATCGTCGATCTCGTTAAATCAGGAGCGGTCGACGGCACGCGGAAATTCACCCATACCGGCAAAATTGTTGCTACTTTCGCATACGGCTCGAAAAAATTATACGATTTCATCGATGACAACCCGGTTGTGGAGTTTTTGCCGGTCAGTGTTGTCAACGATCCGCGGGAAATCGCAAAAGAGAAGAACATCGTTTCCATCAATGCGACAACTGAAGTGGACCTTTTCGGGCAATGTGCCTCGGAGACGGTTGGCGGCAAGTATTATTCGTCCAGCGGCGGCCAAATCGATTTTGCCCGCGGCGTGCGTTTTGCGGAAAACGGCAAAGGCTATATCTGCATGCAGTCGACGGCCAAGAACAATACCATTTCCCGCATCAAGCTTCAGCTGGCGCCAGGCTCAGTCGTCACGACCGGAAAAAACGATGTCGATAATATCGTGACCGAACACGGCATCGCGCGCCTGCACGGTGTATCGATTTCCGAACGGGCGAAACGCCTGATCAGCATTGCGCATCCGGATTTTCGCGATGAACTTACATTTGACGCCAAAAAGCAGGGCATCCTTATTTAAAGAAACAACCCCCTTTTCCTCGCTGAGGAAAAGGGGGTTTTAAAGTTGATCTTCAAACGGCCGCCACGCACTTGCTTATCAAATAACCTCCAAAGCGACTTCGCCGATGCCTTCATAGCTTGCGGTATAATAGCCTCTTTCCAATTTTCTTGGGGAGACGAAAGTTCCGGACGACACGTACATCCCTTTTTTTAATGTATGGCCATGCTGAGCCAGCTCATCAACAAGCCATTTCAATGCCAACGCGGGATGCCCCAGTACAGCAGTTGAGCTATTGGACGCAATTTCCTCGCCATTGAAACGGAGCACGCCTTGGATATCTTCCAACCTCTCATAACTGACAGAAGAGACCGGTGCGCCGGATACGATTTTTCCGGCGACAGCACTGTCCGCAATCACTTGGCCAAGCGTGATTTTGGGAAACCAGTTATCGAAACGTGAATCCGGCACTTCGATTCCAGGAGAGACAATGGTCTTTTGAAGAATGTCAGCGATGCTGTCGGCGGGGGAGAGATCTTCCTGGGCGATGAAAATCAATTCAATTTCAATTAAGGGTGAAGACATCCCTGCCAATTCGATAATGCCGTCTGACAATGCAGAAGACATCAACGCACCATAAAGCGGTGTGGTCGAATTGAACAGCTTTTGTGTTTCAGGGCTGGTCAAACTCACTTTATAGCCTTTCAGCTCTTCTCCGGCGGTATGGATTTTCTTCGCCGTCAGCGCACGCTGGATGCCGTATGCCTGCTGTTTGTCCAACGACGCAGGAATTTGCTCTTTATCGATTTGCTGCTTATGTACGTAAGCTTGAAATAATTTCTCTGCAGTTTTTTCATCTGCTGCTGATAAGTCTGTCATCGTGATTGCCCCTTCCGAAACGTTTGAATTATCATAACACTTAATCTATTATCGTGTAACCGCCTTCTGGAAATCGACAAAAAAAGCCCATGTTCCAGAACTCGGAACAGGGGCGGGAATGATTAAAGTACATAAAAATAAACGGCAAGGAAATGGCACAAGCTGCCCGCTAAAATGAATAAGTGGAAGATTTCATGAAAGCCGAGGCGCATATGTGAAAACATTTCCGGCTTCAGCGCATAGATGACGCCGCCGATTGTATAAAGGACGCCGCCGGCTACCAGCAGCAGCAAGCCGATAAGCGACAATTGGCCAGCCAATGGCACGACTGCGAACACGATGATCCAACCCATGGCGATGTAGAGGACGGTTGAAAGCCAGCGCGGGGAATGGAACCACACCATTTTAAAGAAAATGCCGCTCAAGCCGATAATCGCGACCAATGCAAATAATACAGTGCCAAGCGTGCCTTCCAAAGCGATGAGGCAAAATGGCGCATATGACCCTGCAATCAAGGCATAAATCATTGAATGATCCAGCTTTCTCAAAAACGCGATGAATCGCGGACTTGCCTTGATGCTATGGTAAATGGCGGATGCCGAGTAAAGGCAGATCAGGCTGATGCCGAAAATCATCACTGCGGCCAAGTGGATGGGAGGAGCTTGGTTATAAGAAGCTTTTACGACCATCATCAATAAAGCGATAAAAGATAGTACGGCTCCTGCTAAATGGGATAAGGCGTTGAATGGTTCACGGATATAAGTATGCATGTAAATATACACCTCTTTTTAAGTAGTTATTGAAACTACTTATAATGATACATTGGTTTATTCATGAGGTCAAGTTTGGAGAATTTGAAATCATAGGGTAAAATGACGGTATCAAATAAAGCGGCGAAGGTGAATGCGGATGAAGGAAAATGGAGAATGGCTGAACAGCCTGGCTTTGGAAAAGCAGGTGTCGGCCGGCGATATACCGAAAATCGAATTATACATTGATCAAGTGATCGAGCTTTTTGAAGAAATTTTCGCAGATGCCAAACGGAATAGCGAAGAAAAAATCTTAACCAAAACGATGATCAATAACTACGCCAAAGGGAAATTATTTTATCCGATCCAAAATAAAAAATATTCACGTAACCATATTATGTTAATCAGCTTGATTTACCAGATGAAAAGCGTATTATCCATCAGCGATGTTAAGAAAGTGTTGGATGGCGTCAATGAAAAAGCCATGCAGCATGAATGGGATTTGGAAAGCTTTTATGCGAGCTTCCTGGAGCTTCAGCAAAGCAATGTGGAGATTTTCAAAGGCATTTTCCACAAACAATCGGAAGAAGCGGAACGCCAAGCCGAAGGGCTGGAGGATGCGGATGAGCTGAAAGAAGTATTGCTTATTGCATCGCTTGTCCATACCAGCAATCTTTACCGCCGGGCAGCTGAAAAAATGGTCGATGAATTGGCGGAGCGGAGGAAAGGCAAATGACAAAAGTGCTGATAGACGCTGACGGGTGCCCGGTCGTGGATTTGACAATAGCGGCAGCAAAGCGGTTCGGGCTTCCGGTTTTGTTGATTTGCGACACTGCGCATATCATGCAGCGGGAAGGCGCAGAAACGGTCACTGTTTCAAAAGGCGCCGATGCCGTGGATTTCGTTTTGGTCAATAAAGTCGACAAAGGCGATATCGTCGTGACACAGGATTATGGTTTAGCGGCGATGGTTCTTGCTAAAAGAGGGATACCAATCGACCAGAACGGCCGCATTTATTCCGATGAGAATATCGACCAACTTCTTCATGGGCGCCACATAGCCAAAAAAATCCGGCAGAGCGGCGGGCGCATGAAGGGGCCTAAAAAGCGCAGGCAGGAACATAATGATCATTTTGAACATGCATTGATCCAACTGCTCGAACAAGCGGCTATTAAATGAAAAAAGGACACGGCGCATACCGCGCCGTGTCCTTTTTAGATTGGCTAAATGGTCCAACGGTTATTGACGATAGCGATCAAATGCCATTCACCGCTGCTGTCTTTGGCAAAGACCATATTGAGGTTCTGCCAATCCATGAAATCATATTGCTGGGTGCCTGGATAATAGAACTCGACGATGGTTGCATCAGGGAAACGTTCATGGATCTGTTCCATCGTCATTGGCTGTTCGGTGATGCCGTAGCGTTCTTTTTCATTGTAAACGGCATCCATCAAGTACTCATCGTAATATTGGGCCGGGGTCAATTCAATCGGGAAGCCGCTTCCATCCTGGTAGCCCCATAAATACTCTTCGCTGTCTTCCATGAAATTTGCGGTTTCGGCTTTCGTGAAGGATACGCCGCTGTCGTCTCCCATGCAGCCGCCGCTATAAGGGCAAAAAACGATGCCTTCATCTGCGCTGACATAATCAGCCACGCTTTCAAAGTTCTTCGCCTTTAAATCCGCCAATATGTCATTGGCATCATTCAGCAATTCACGTTTTTCGGGAATGAAAGAAGGTTCGACGGTACGCGCTAAAAATGCAGCAAAGTGAACGCGGCTGACGTTTAAATCAGGTTTGAAAGTATTATCCGGATAGCCTTTCGCTACACCCGCATATGCCAAGCGGGAAATTGCATCAAAATAATACTCATCGCCATCGACGTCTGAAAAAGTATTATCCGGAGCATCTGCAAAGTAGAACGCCCGGTCTAAGATCACGGCAGTTTGGCCCCGCGTCACGGGATCTTCCGGTTTGAACGTCATGCCTGGGAAGCCTATGACGATTCCTTCAGCAGCTGCGGAAGCGATATAACCCGAAGCGAAACTCGATGGGCTGACATCTGAGAACGGAGTGGCTCTTTTGGTGCCGTCAAGCTTCAAAGCACGGCCGACCATTGTGATGGCTTCGGCGCGTGTGACAGGATTATTGGGACGGAACGTGCCATCGGGGTAGCCGGTGATGATTCCCAATTCGTGCAGATAGATGACTTCGAATGCAAATGGATCGGTGGCGAAAAAGTCGTCGAATGTTACAACCGCTTTGGCAGGAACCGAAAAAACACTGACTGCAAGGACGATAGCCGCTGCAAAAGACAGAATGCTTTTCATAAAAACCCCTCCCTTATTTAAGAAAATTGTAGCATAAAAAATGAAAAAATATAACAATAAACTGTATTTTCTGATAATTAATTAATCATTTGTTCACATCTTTAAGGGGAAAATACGCTTATAAGCGGATTGATGCCAAAATAGAACCGCTGGCCCATCGGTGGGGTTATTAACCGGGTAAACGCTGAAAAAAAGAAAGGCAAAAGCTGGAATCAGCTTTTGCCAGACAGTCGAGAAACTTAGATGGTGGTTTTGCCATTTCGCTCCAGGCGGACGCGTTCCGCGGGCCTGGCTTCAGTCTCCTCGTCGCTGTCGCTCCTGCGGGGCCTTCAGCTCAGGCTTTGCCCGCTGGAGTCGCCGCCTTCCGCTTCATTCCAAAGGATTTCTTAATAGCGAGTTATTTCTTTTACTAAAGAACACGAAAGATACACTTACTGCAGTTGCTTTCCCGTTCTCCAGATATGGAGCAAAACAGCGGAGACGCCTGCGGGAAAGCGAGACAGCCGAGACCCCGCAGGGAGCTAAGCGACTGAGGAGGCTTGGCGCTCGCCCGCGGCAAGCGCAGCTGTTTTGCGGAATATCGGCTCCGTCAGAAAAAGGATTTACCTTTATCAACAAGCTCGCAAAAGCTGGAATCAGCTTTTGCCGGCAAATCGATGCTGCGCATAAGCGAGCGCTTTTTCAGGATAATCGGTCTGGATCATGTTAATGCCGCGGTCTAGATGCCATCCCCACCCGCGTTCGGGGTCTATCAATGACAAAGCGTCATTATGGCCGGCATTCTCGCCGTCGTCCAATGAGTTGACCCAGAGATTAGCACGGCTTCTCATTTTAGACAGAACAGGTTCAGAGAGAACCAGATCCGAATCTTTGTGAAAAAGAATTTCAATGGCCACAGGAGAAAAGCGTTCGAATAGCTCATCCAGCTGATCGAGGTTGTCATCGCTAATGATGTGCATATAATGGATCGCTTTTTCACGGGATTGGAAAAAATCAAGGACTTCATCGACAGGCTGCCTGCTTTTAAGGAGTACATGATCAAATGCATCCATTACTTCGAGGGCCTCGTAAAGCTCATGGCGGTCGTCCCAAGACTTGTCAGCGTTGATCATCGCTTTGCCTTTCACGAGCGACAGCGCTTCAAAGATAGTCGGGATCCGGCATTCTGTGAGCGCCGCATGCTTGCCGCCGGCTCCTTCTTTCAAACGCAAATGGCGGGCTTCGGTTAAAGTCATGTCCGCAATCTTGCCGGTGCCATCTGTAGTGCGATCGACAGTGTCGTCATGCATAATAACCAAATGCCCATCTTTTGTCTGCTGCAGGTCCATTTCGATTAAATAGACATGGTGCTTGATGCAGTTGGCGAAAGCAACTAGTGAATTCTCTGGCGCTTTTCCCCACATGCCGCGGTGGGCCGCCGCAAAGAAAGGGTGCTTTTTATGATAGAGTGCAGTAAGAAATTGATTGTAATCGGTAAATCTCAACGACTCGCTCACCCAATTCCCCTCCTATATTCTATTTAAAATCAGTATACCTCTTGCTTGCTGCTACGTCCGCTCGATTTGCCCATCGAAATTTTTCTTCCGCAAAAACAGTTAAAAAGTTGTTTTCAGGGTATACAAAAAAGAAGAAACGTTATTCAGCATTCTATTTGGAGGGATTTATTATGAGAAAATCAACATTGAATTCAGTTATTGGGAGTGCACTTGCGGCTGGAGCCGGCATTTTCGCTTTTAGAGCAATTCAGGAACGAAACAAATTGAATGTACCGAAAGACATCGATATGAGAAATAGTTCGGAAGTGGATAAGCGCGAAAGTGTCATCGCTGATACAGATCCGGCTGAAAAAGGGCTATCGCAATTGGATTCGGCATACCGTGAAGAATGGCAGGCAAATGCCTTCCCTCAAACTCACCGTGAAATGAAAGAGTTAGAAGAAGACAATTGACCACGCAAAGAGCGAAAGCGGAAACATGATGCTTCCGCTCTTTTTTTATGGTCTTTTTTATTCGCTCGCCGAAGCTGCAGCAATGCTATTATGGAAAAGAAAGCATATTTGCCAATCCGCTGTACTGCGAAAAATCATTACTGGAGAGAGAGGAACAGAAAGCATGTGGATCAAGAAACCTTTTTTTGAATATGCCACCGGTACATTGCTGGTGGTCGTCATCCTTTTTTTCCTTGGAAAAATCGATTACGCTATTTGGCCATTCCAAGTGGTGCTTACCACTATTTTCGCCCCGATTCTGATCGCTGGGCTGCTGTATTACCTGATCCGCCCTTTTTTGCATTTATTGATGCGTTTTATTCCTAAAATTGCAGCCATTATTACTGTCTTTTCGCTATTCATTTTAATCGCATCTGCCGTCTTGTACTTTTTCGGCCCGACTATCAAAGAACAAGTGGCAAGCCTGGCAGAGCTTGCACCGAAAACCGTTGAAGAAATGACGGAGGAATCCGACAACGCAGTATCCAACTTCAAATTTGCAGGATTTACAGGTTATGAGCTGAAAAGTAGCGTGCTCGGCTACGCTGAAAAGTATTCCGACAACTTAATGAAGAACGCTATGGATGTCCTGGCCATTTTGATGAATGCTGCGGTGGTCATGATTGTGGTGCCGTTCATCTTGTTCTTTCTTTTAAAAGACGATGACAAGCTTGTGCCGCATTTGATGAAATACGTGTCAGAAGACCACAAACCCGAAGGGCGCAAAGTGTTGAAAGATATGGATGAAACTTTGTCGAATTACATCGTCAGCCAGGCGATTGTCGCGGCGGCAGTCGGGACGCTCATGTACATCGGTTATTTGATCATCGGATTGGATTATGCGCTGCTGCTGGCGATTTTTGCAATGCTTTTGACGATTGTGCCGTTTTTGGGGCCGATCATCGGGGTTGTGCCGGCGCTGTTTGTCGCCTTGATGAGCGGAGATCCACTGATTGCCGCGTTCAAGGTGATCTTGGTCCTGCTCGCGGTGCAGCAGATTGAAGGGAATTTGATCACGCCGAATATCATGGGCAGCCGGCTGAACATTCACCCGCTGACCATCATTCTGTTGTTGCTGATTGCTGCGGCGCTATACGGCTTCATCGGAATCCTGATTGCGATTCCGCTGTACGCCGTTTTGAAAACACTCGTCCATAATTTCCGCCTGTTTAACCGTTTACGGAGAAAGCGTGTGATTTCGCAGAAGGCGGCAAGCGGCGAATAGTCAGAGAAATAGAGCTGTTTAATTTCTTTGGAAGGTTCTGATAAGAAAGACTTTGTGATATACTACAACTAGTATTTTAATAAATGAAACAAAGGGGGCACCAACAACATGAAGAAGTTCAGTTTATTGCTTGTTCTTTTGGCAGCGATGCTGGTTATAGCAGCTTGCGGCTCAGACGATTCATCTGAAGGCTCAGGCAGCGGGGAAGGCTCAAGTGAAGTAAAGACTTATAAAGTAGGAATTGATACAACATATCCACCTTTTGAATTTGAGGAAGGCGGAGAATACACAGGGATTGATATTGATTTGATCAATGCCATCTCAGAAAGCCAAGGATTTGCGATCGAATTCGAACCAATGGATTTCGGCGGCATCATCCCGGCTCTTCAAGCGAACCAATTGGATGTCGCGATTGCCGGCATGAGCATCACGGATGAGCGCAAGAAAGTCGTGGATTTCTCGGATCCATACTTTGACGCAGGCTTGTCATTGGTAGTCAGCAAAGACAATAACGACATTACGTCATTGGAAGATTTAGAAGGCAAAACAGTAGCGGTGAAGAGTGGTACGACAGGCTCGAAATTCGCTATGGACAATGAATCGAAATACGGCTACACTGTATCTCAATTCGAAGACAGCCCATCGATGTTCCAAGAAGTTTCAAACGGCAATGCCGATGTGCTTCTGGAAGATTACCCGGTTATCGCTTATGCGATTTCTGAAAGCGGCTTGGACCTTAAAACTGTCGGCGAACGTTTGACAGGCGATCAATACGGAATTGCTGTATTGAAAGGCGAAAACGCTGATTTGCTTGAAAAAATCAACACGGGTCTTCAAGAACTTCGCGATAGCGGAGAATACGATGAAATTCTTAATAAATACATCGCCGAATAAAAGGTTTACATGTGGCGCGCAGCAGCGCGCTGCATTTTTTTATCCGATTTTAACGGCGAAGCCCGCGTGGATTTTGAAAAGCGGTGTCGCTTCGCCGCCAAAATCCGATTGAAATTTGCTGGAAATCCGCTGAGGTGAGTCGACCCTCTGCCGATTAAAGTTTTGCTGTATGCAAAGGAGACGTGGAAATGGATACGATTAGGAATGCCATGCCGTATTTGATGGAAGGATTGCAAGTTACGCTGTATATATTCATAATTGCAATCATTCTTGGATTTATTATTGGATTGATCGTGGCTTTGCTTCGCTTGGCCCCGTTCAAAATCCTCAACTGGATTGCGAAATTCTTCGTTGACGCGATACGCGGAACACCGTTTATCGTCCAGTTGTTCTTCATTTATTTCGGACTCAATTCACTCGGCTTTTTCTCCATGGACAATACGACGGCAGGGATTGTCACAGTGGCCATCAACGCCGGCGCTTATTTCTCGGAGATTATCCGTGCCGGCATCCAGTCGATTGACAGAGGACAGACAGAAGCAGCGCGTTCGCTTGGATTGAATGCCACCCAAAATATGCGTTACATCATCTTGCCGCAGGCTTTCCGCCGCATGCTGCCGACCATCACGAACCAGGCAATCATTTCATTGAAAGACACCTCACTGCTGTCGGTAATCGGCATCGCCGATTTGACGCAGGAAGGGCGCATTCAAGCCAGCCAGACTTTTGAAGCCTTTACGATTTACTTGACCCTTGGAGTCATTTACTTCATTGTCATTTACTTGCTCTCAATGTTGGCGAGCTTTGTAGAAAGGAAGTTTGTATTGCGATGACTATGATCAGAGTGGAAAACCTCAAAAAGTCCTTCGGAAAAATTGAAGTGCTGAAAGATATGAGCACAGTGATTGAAGAAAAAGAAGTGGTCTGCGTCATCGGCCCTTCCGGCTCCGGAAAAAGTACGTTTCTCCGCTGTTTGAACCGCCTTGAAGAAATTACAGGCGGCCATGTCTATATCGAAGGAACCGATATCACCAATCCGAAAGTGGATATCAATAAAGTCCGGCAAGATGTGGGCATGGTATTCCAGCAATTCAATCTGTTCCCACATAAAAGCGTACTGGAAAATATCACGCTGGCGCCGATGAAGCTGAAGAAAAGCGACAAGAAAGCTATCACCGAAAAAGCATACGAATTGCTTGATAAAGTCGGCTTGAGAGAAAAAGCGAATGCGTATCCTGGTGAATTGTCAGGGGGCCAAAAGCAGCGCGTCGCAATTGCCCGTGCGCTTGCGATGGACCCGAAAATCATGCTGTTTGACGAGCCGACGTCGGCGCTTGACCCGGAAATGGTCGGCGATGTCCTGGATGTTATGAAGCAGCTGGCGGTTGAAGGGATGACGATGGTCATTGTCACGCACGAAATGGGCTTTGCCCGTGAAGTGGGCGATCGCGTCATGTTCATTGACGGCGGCTATATCGTGGAAGAAAATGTGCCAGCTGAATTATTCGGCAACCCGCAGCACGAACGCACAAAAGCGTTCCTGAGCAAAGTATTGTAAAACACGCCCTTCGCGGGGCGTGTTTTTTTATTGGAGAAGCGCGCGAAGCGTATTTTCGCTGTTATGGGGCGTATTTTCACATCAATGGGGCGTATTTATCCCTTTACAGAGCGTATTTGGCTGTCAATAGAGTGTATAATGCGCAATGCTTCACAAGTATAAATTTTTAGGTAAATTAATCAAAAAAGTGTTAATTATCAGATAAATGCGTTAAATTTAGAGGGTACATAATGGTACGATGAGAGGTGAGAAAAATGAAAAAGTTCAGTTTTTTACTGCTTTTTTTTACACTGATCCTTATCGTAGGAGCGTGCGCTCAGCAGAACGGAGAATCTGAAGAAGAAGGAGGAGAAGGTGAGGGCGAAAGCGGAAGTGCAGAACAAGGAGTATACACGGTGGGCATTGATACCAGTTATCCGCCTTTCGAATTTCAAGTTGGCGGGGAATACCAAGGGATTGACGTTGAGCTGATCAAAGCGATTGCGGAAAGCCAAGGGTTTGAAATTCAATTCCGCCCGATGGATTTTGTGGGGATTATTCCGGCATTGGAAGAAGGCACGATTGATTTGGCTATTGCAGGAATGAGCATTACGGATGAACGAAAAGAGATTCTGGATTTCTCAGAGCCTTATTTTGATGCAGGATTGACATTGGTTACGTCGCAGGACAATAGTGAAATTGAAACATTGGAAGATTTGGATGGGAAAATCATCGCCGTTAAGAGCGGGACGACGGGTTCGAAATTTGCCGGTGAAAACCGTGAGAAGTACGGTTATCGAGTCGCTTATTTTGAGGATAGCCCTTCGATGTTCCTGGAATTGGCAAACGGGCACGCAGATGCTTTTATCGAAGATTACCCTGTGATTGCTTACGCAATTTCCAAACGGGATCTTGAATTGAAAACGGTTGGCGAACGCTTGAACGATGAAAAATACGGAATTGCAGTCTTAAAAGGGCAAAATGACGAATTGCTGGGCCAGATTAATGAAGGGCTGCAGCAATTGCGGGATGACGGCACGTACGACGAGATTGTGAATAAATACATCAAGAACCAAGGAAAGTGAAGAGCAATCAAAAAACCCGGTTTGGATTCATATCCAAACCGGGTTTCCTGTTTTATTCTTCGTCGAAGACGTGGACTTTCGTCATTTTCGCGCCGTTTTTCATTGCTTTTGCTGTTTCAAGACCTGAAGTCACTTGGCCGAAAACAGTGTGGACGCCGTCCAAATGCGGCTGTGGTGCATGGACGATGAAGAATTGGCTAGAACCTGTATCTTTGCCGGCATGCGCCATTGAAAGGCTGCCTGCCTGGTGCTTATGCGGGTTTCCTTCAGTTTCACATTTGATGTTCTTGCCGCTGCCGCCTGCGCCAGTTCCAGTAGGGTCTCCGCCTTGGGAAACAAAACCAGGAATTACGCGGTGGAACGTTACGTCGTTATAAAAACCAGAGTTTGCAAGATCCTCGAAGTTTTTAACTGTGTTTGGTGCTTCGTTCGGGAAAAGTTCGAATTCGATTACTTCGCCGTTTTCCATGTGGATATGTCCTTTTTTCGTCATTTACAACATCTCCTTTTCAATTTGTACATTCCTCAGTATATCGATTTTTCCTCGGTCTGTATAATCATATGGCTATTACAGGGATTTCAGCAAGCCGCCGCCAATCATGAAAGATTAGCCTGCCAAGCAAGTGGCTGCGGAAGCTGCCGAAAAACCACCGCTTTTGCAAATCCTTCCGTTTTCTCTCTTTACTTTATTCCGGCGTTTTACATGCAGATTGAGTTCTGTAATGTTCTCGCGGCAAAGCGGAATATGGGCCGGTTAAAGGTGAAAAGAGCCGGAGTGGTGGCGATAAAACACGCATTCCGGCATAATTTCAATCATTAGTCTGATTGCGTGAAATAGGGCATAATATGATAGGATATAATTATTGAGCAGATTAGGAGTGTTATACATGGAAGAACGCGAAATTTTTGATATTACGATTATCGGCGGCGGTCCGACCGGACTGTTTGCTTCCTTTTATGGCGGCATGCGCAAAATGAAAGTGAAAATCATTGACAGTTTACCTCAGCTTGGCGGGCAGCTGACAGAGCTGTATCCCGATAAATTCATTTATGATGTCGGCGGGTTCCCGAAAGTACTGGCCAAAGACCTTGTAGACAGCCTGGTGGTTCAAGCGAACTACGGCGATCCTGCTATTTGCTTGGAAGAAACCGTATCTACCGTGGAACGGCTCGAAGAAGATTATTTTGCGATTTCAACGGATAAAGAAGTCCATTACACGAAGGCCGTATTGCTGACTGCCGGAGTGGGCGCTTTCCAGCCCCGCAAAATCGGCGTTGACGGATCCGATCCGTTTGAAGGCAAAACTCTTCATTACGGTGTAAGAGACCTGACTTTATTCAGCGGCAAGAAAGTCGTTGTTTTGGGCGGCGGAGATTCTGCAGTCGACTGGGCAATGATGCTTGAAGATGTAGCGTCACACGTCACGTTAAGCCACCGTCGGGAAAAGATGACTGCCCATGAAGCGAATATCGATACATTGCTGGCTTCCAAAGTGGATGTCAAAAAACCATACGGCGTAAAAGAACTCATCGGCGAAAACGGCGAGCTCCGTGAACTTGTCCTTGTCGACAAAGAGGGCAACGAAGAGCGCATCGAAGCCGATCACGTCATCGTCAACTACGGCAATATTACATCGCTCGGCCCAATCAAGGAATGGGGCCTGGAGATGGAGAAGAACTCAGTCGTGGTGAACTCGAAAATGGAAACAAGCATCCCGGGAATTTATGCAGCCGGCGATATTGCGACCTATGAAGGCAAAGTGAAATTGATCGCCGTAGGGTTCGGCGAAGCGCCGACAGCGATCAACAACGCGAAAGCCTATCTGGATCCGAAATCGAAAATTCAGCCGCTCCACAGTACAAGCGTATTCAAATAAAAAAGAATCAGCCGCGATGGCTGATTCTTTTTTATGTCCGGTTGCGCTTTTTGATGAGCGGATCCTGTTGTATCACTTTAAAGAACGAAGCGCCCATCAGCAGGATGACAACCGAGAAGGGCAGCGCCGCGATAATGAGCGCGTTCTGCAGCCCTTGGGTGCCGCCTGTGTAAAGGACGATTGCTGCAACCGCAGATTGGATGAATCCCCAGGTGATCTTCACAAGGTTAGGCGGATTCAGCATGCCTCCGGTTGTCTGCATGCCAAGCACGAATGTTGCTGAATCGGCAGATGTAATGAAAAAGATGGCGATGACGAATAACGTGATGAACGCCATCAATGTGCCGAGCGGGTAATGCTGCAACATGCCGAACGTGGCCGTCTCCAGGCTATATTCGGAAATCTTGGCAATGTTATTCTGCTCAAGCTTCAAGGCAGATGCACCGAACACGGCGAAAAAGATAAAGCAGACCAACGAGGGCACGAATAATACGCCGACTATGAATTCCTTGATGGTCCGTCCTCTTGAAATACGGGCGATGAAAATGCCGACAAACGGCGCCCATGAAATCCACCAAGCCCAATAAAACACCGTCCAGGCGTTGAGCCAGCCGCGCCGTTCTTCGTTATTCGGCTGCAGATTGAAACTCATGTCGAAGAAATTGGTCATGTAGCCGCCGATTCCTGCGGTGAATGAGTTGAGAATGTACAGCGTCGGCCCTGCAAACAGCATCATCAGCAGCAAGATGACGGCGAGCACCATATTGATGTTGCTCAAGTATTTAATGCCGCGCCCGATTCCGGACCACGCGGATCCGATGAAGAGGATTGTTGAAATCCCGAGGATCAGGAGCTGGAATGCGAACGTATTCGGTGTGCCGAAAAGGAACGACAGCCCCTCATTCAATTGGGCTGTCCCGAATCCCAGCGTTGAAGCGACACCGATGACGGTGGCGAAAACAGCCAAGATGTCAACCAGTTTCCCGGGGATTCCGGCCATCGCCTTGTGCCCGAACAACGGCGTCAACGTCGCGCTGATCAGGCCTGGCGCGCCGTTATGGAATTTGAAATAGGCCAGCACCAATGCCACGATGCCATAAACGGCCCAGGCGTGGATGCCCCAATGGAAGAAAGAGAACTGAAGCGCATCTGAAACGGCTTCAGGTGAGCCGACTTCAGCGCGCGGTGCGCTGATGAACGCGTGGGATATCGGCTCCGCAGTCGTCCAGAACACCAACCCCATCCCCATTCCTGCGCTGAACAGCATGGCAAACCACGATGGCAATGAAAACTCAGGCTCCTCGTCCGGCTTGCCGAGCTTGATGTTTGCGTAGCGGGAAAAAATCATATAAATGCAGAACGCCAATATCAAGAACACGGTGACCAGGTAATACCAGCCGAATGTTTCGGAAATAGCAGCTGTCAGGTTTCCGGTTGTTTCATTGAAGCCCTCGGGAGCTATATAACCCCAAAAGACAAAGCTTAGACAAAGCGCAAGGGAAATCCAGAAAACGATTGTCACTTTTTTCATATTTCTTCCCCCTTTATATTTTATGTACATAAGTTGAACCAAAGATTTCGGTTATGGATACGGAGAAATAAACTAGCGAATACCAGGAAGCTTTTTTATTTCTCGAAGTGCTTATCCAGCGCAGCCATACCCGAAGCATCCGACGCGGTGTTCGATAAGTTCCTTCTTTAGTTCAACTTATATAAAAACCTTAAACAGTTAATTGTTCCCTTTCATCTCTCCCCTAAACTACATTTTCCTGAAACGAATTTTCTGTTTCATTACAGACTGTAATATATATCACTTTTACGTAACGCAATTGATATTTTATATCCGATGTTCTGTCATCGTTCTGAAATGCGCAGGTGGTATGATGCTATTTGTTAGTGAAAAGGAGGAATTTCATTTATGAAAAAGCAAATCGTTACACTAACTGCTATTGCAGCATTAAGTGTAGGCGCAGCGAGCACAGCTAGCGCTCATTCATCGTATACAGTAGAATCAGGTGATACTCTTTGGGGTATCTCACAAAAAAATAACGTAACAGTTGATCAATTGATGGGTTGGAACGGACTTTCATCCGATTTAATCTTCCCAGGACAAGATTTCACATTGGAAGCTGGCAACGAGGCAGCTCCTAAACAAGCATCAGCACCAGCACCAGCTAAAACAGCAGCACCAGTACAAGCATCAGCACCTGCTCCAGCAACTCAGCAAGCCGGCAAAGAAATGACAGTTTCAGCTACGGCTTACACTGCATATTGCGCAGGATGCTCAGGAACAACTGCTACAGGGCAAGACTTGCGTTCTAACCCGAACCAAAAAGTGATTGCCGTAGATCCGACTGTTATCCCATTAGGCTCTAAAGTTTGGGTTGAAGGATACGGAACTGCTATCGCAGGCGACACAGGCGGCGCGATTAAAGGCAACAAGATCGATGTATTCATTCCATCTCAAAGCGCAGCACTTGAGTGGGGCCGTAAAAACATCACAATCAAAGTTCTAGACTAATATTTATAGCAATACAGCCGAGGTGAACATTCCCTTGGCTTTTTTTATGCTTGAAATACCCCTTGCGAAATTCATCAGAGAGCAAAATGCCGTTCAGCTCTCCGAGATGCGATGCACCAAGGGGTATTTTTTTAATACAGTTATCAATTAATTTCCAGAAATTTTGGTTTAAGCTTTACATATAACGAGATTAGCAATATTCTGAATAGTATATCTACATTCGATAAGGGGGTCTGGAAATGGCGAAAGAACCAAAGAATTATTCTAGGCGAGACTTTTTGAAAACTTCAGGGGTTGCAGCCGGCGCCTTGATCGGCGGGGGCATTATCGGAGGGCTGATCGGCGCTAATGCCAACAACACTACTGCTCCGGGAGAAGCTCCTGCTACAAGTGAAGGCGGGGCTGCAGGCGGCGTAAGGGGATTGATGTTCTTTAAAAACGATGCGGAATTCCAAATCCTTGCACAAGCGACAGAACGTATTTTCCCGGAAGATGATTTAGGGCCGGGCGCAATCGGTTTAGGAGTTCCTTATTTTATCGATCGCCAGCTTGCCGGAGCGTATGGAGAAAACTCCAAGGAATACATGCAGGGGCCGTTTCTGGAAGGTGAAATGACTCAAGGCTATCAAAGCCGGCTAAAGCGGAATGAAATGTTCCGCCAAGGCTTGCAAATTATGCAGCAAGAGGCGCAATCACGCTTCAAAGCGAACTTCGTTGATCTTGAAGGAGGCCAGATGGATGAAATCCTGACGGCATTCCAGGAAGACGAAATTCAGATGAGCGGTGTCAACGCGCTGTTCTTTTTCCGGCTCTTGCGGATGGCGACGCTTGAAGGGGCTTATGCAGACCCGATCTACGGCGGAAACCAGAACATGGAAGGCTGGAAGATGAAAGGTTTCCCAGGGCATCAAGCAGCTTATATCAATGATATTGAAAGCGAAGATTTTGTTGAAATCGAGCCCCATTCACTGGGGATGCAAAATTAAGGTAAAGGGGGGACTGCAATGGTCACAACGTTGGATAAAGTCGATGTCGTTACGGTTGGCGTGGGTTGGACAGGTGGCATTATCGCTGCAGAATGCGCCAAAGAAGGCTTGAAAGTAGTAGGTCTTGAACGGGGGAGAGAGCGCGGTACAGAAGATTTTTCAATTGTTCACGATGAGTACCGGTATGCGGTGCGCTATGAACTGATGCAGGATTTATCAAAAGAAACCGTCACGTTCCGCAATAACAGAAACCAGCGGGCGCTGCCGATGCGGCAGATGGGCTCTTTCCTGCTTGGCGAAGGGCTCGGTGGTTCTGGAACCCATTGGAATGGCCAAAACTGGCGCTTTCTGCCTTATGATTTTCAAATCAAGACAATGACCGAGCAAAAATACGGCAATAAATTATCAGCTGATTACCTGTTGCAGGACTGGGGCATCACTTACGATGAATTGGAACCTTATTTCGATCGCTTCGAGAAAACAGCGGGCATCTCCGGTGAGGATAAAAATCCATTCTGGGGCAAACGCTCCAGCGATTATCCGACGCCGCCGATGAAGAAGACAGCGATTCTGAAGAAATTCGAGACCGCGACGAGCAATCTTGGCTATTCGCCATTCATGATGCCGTCGGCAAACCTTTCAGAGCCGTATGAAAATCCGGACGGCCAAAAAATCAATGCCTGCCAATACTGCGGATTCTGCGAACGCTTCGGCTGCGAATACGGCGCCAAGACCTCACCTGAAATCACCGTAGTGCCTGCAGCACGGGCAACAGGGAATTATGAGATCAAGTTCAACGCAAATGTGGTGGAGATCATGAAAGAAGGCGATAAAGTCACCGGCGTCCGTTATATTGATACCGTCACTTTCGAAGAATTCATCCAGCCGGCGGAAGTCGTAGTCTTGACCAGCTATATTCTTAACAATGCGAAATTGCTGATGGTTTCGCAAATTGGCGAACAATACGATCCAAATACAGGCAGAGGCACGCTCGGCAAAAACTATGCATATCAGATCCTGCCTGGAGCAACGGGTTTCTTTGATGAACAGATGAACACATTCATGGGTGCCGGGGCTCTAGGCATGACGGTCGATGATTTCAACGGAGACAATTTCGATCACGCAGATCTGGAGTTTATCCATGGAGCCAGCCTGTCGATAACCCAGACTGGCAGCCGGCCGATCCTGTTCAATCCGCTTCCGCCGGACACCCCTTCATGGGGAGCGGAATTCAAAAAAGCATCCATTGAAAATTTCACGCGGACCTTGAACGTAGGTGGACAAGGTGCTTCGATGCCGCATAAAGAAAATTACTTGTCGCTCGATGGCACCTATAAAGATATCTATGGAGTCCCGTTGCTGCAGCTGACTTATAATTTTACCGATCAGGATCGCGCGCTGCATTCCTATTTATCGGAAAAAGCGGCTGGAATCATGCAGGAGATGGGCGCGAAAACGGTGGCCGGGGGCAATCCGATATCGGATTACGACATTGTTCCTTACCAGACTACGCACAATACCGGAGGCACGATTATGGGAGCCGACCCGGCGAACAGCGTCGTCAATAATTATTTGCAGCACTGGGACATGGAGAATCTGTTTGTCGTCGGTGCAGGGAATTTTGCGCATAATGGCGGCTATAACCCGACAGGCACTGTCGGAGCGCTAGCATACCGTTGTGCAGAAGGTGTCATCAATTACAGTAAAAACGGGGGATCCCTCGTTTAAATGAAGGAGGAAACAATATGGGAGGATTATCATCAATTGGCGTACCTGGATTGATCATTATTCTGGTCATTGTCCTTATTTTGTTCGGACCGAAAAAGCTGCCGGAAATCGGCGGTGCTGTGGGCAAGACTTTTTCAGAATTCAAGCGCTCTACTAAAGGGCTGATGGATGACGATGATGAAGAGCCGGCAGTGAAGAAAGAAGAGAAAAAATCCGAAAACATATGAAGGTGGTTAAATGGATCCGTATGGAGAACGCAAACTAATTAGTCCGTTGGCGAAAAAGAATGTGGAGCTTGAGAAGCCTCATGAACAAGAGGCGCCGGCCGTCGAGCAGCTTTCCGAAGAGCCTGCTAAGAAGCCGGCAGCTCCAGAACCGCCTCAACAAGATGACCGTGTGGAAACGCTGATTGACCATTTGGGTGATTTGCGCAAGCAGCTGATTAAAAGCCTATTGGTTTTCGGTTTGTTTCTGATCTTGGTTTTCTCGACATTGAATGTATGGTTTCCTTACGTAGTCAAAGGCCATGACCTGGTCATCCTGGGGCCGCTCGAAGTCATCAAATTTTACACGTCGATTTCTTTGACGCTGGCGCTCGGCTTGTCGCTGCCTTTCCTTTGCCATTTTCTGTGGCAATTTGTAAAACCCGGGTTGAAGGAAGAGGAGTCCAAGTTCATCGGTCTGTATTCACCGGCCATGCTATTGCTTTTTATACTCGGAGTTGGATTCGGCTATTTCATCGTCAACCCGTTGAGCTATCAATTTTTAGTAGGCCTGGGTGCAGCCAATTTTGCAGTGATGATATCAGCGAGCGAATATATCCATTTCCTGATTATGACAACCATTCCGTTAGGCTTGTTGTTTGAAATGCCGATTGTGGCGTTGTTCCTGTCAACAATTGGGATGCTGACTTCGGAGTCGATGAAAAAAGTGCGCAGATGGTCGTATCTGGTCCTGGCGATCGTATCGGCGCTCATCACGCCGCCGGACTTTATCAGCCAGCTTCTGGTGCTTATTCCGATGGCGGTGCTGTATGAAACGAGCATTTACATCGTCCGAAAAATGGAGGGGCGGAAGGCGGACGTGGAATCTTCCGCCGTTTAATGCACGATATGAATGGCGGCCTGCATAGAGAATTCTGTGCAGGCTTTTTGGTATGGAATAAAATAAAGAAAATTCTGACTTTGTAGTGGCGTCCATCGATTATTTTCTATACACTGAAAGAGGAACGGCAGCAAGCATAGACCAGGATGAGGAGGAGCGGCATGAAACTTGAACTGAAAGAAGTCACAGATTTGAAATCAGTCGATGTCTCAAAATTGGTGGAAGAAAGCGAAGCGGAAGGGTATCGCTTTTTACGGCGGCTTGTCGACCAATATGAAGATGGCACAAATACATTCAATAAAGAAGGCGAAATTTTATACGGTGCATGGGATCAGCATGGCCACTTAGTGGCGATTGGCGGCATAAACCGGGATCCTTATTCAGATAAACACGGTGTTGGCCGGCTGCGGCGATTTTACATTTCACCCGGAGCGCGCAGGCAAGGGATTGGAACAAAGCTCTTGAAAAAAATCGTCGATCACGCGCGCGGCCATTTCAAGGAAATTGTTGTGAGGACAGATTCAGCAAACGCGGACGCTTTCTACCGGGCTAATGGCTTTTCGGGCGATCTTGGCCTTCCGGATGCAACTCATGGCCTCACATTGGATAGCCAATATTCGAAAACAATGCAATGATATGAAAAGCGGCTTGCTAGTAGGAGCCGCTTTTTAGTATGTTAAAGGGAAGAGAAGATGTTCTGTAAACCGACAAACAAGCAACGGAGGAATTACGATGGAAATGTCCAATTGGCAAGGCGCAGCTGGAATATGCGTCAATGATAAAAACGAGGTACTGCTCGTACAGCAGAATATGCCCGAAGACGATGACAAGAAATGGGCCGTCCCTGCAAGCGGAGCAGAACCAGGGGAAAGCCTGCGCGCTTGCTGTGAGCGGGAGTTTTTTGAAGAGACGGGTTTGATTGTCGAAGCGAAAGAGGAATTGACGGTAAAAAAAGGGGAATACGAGGATTCAGCTATATCGTTCGAAGTGCATTATTTCCGTGTGGAAGTGAAGGGCGGAGAAATCAATGCCGAAGATCCGTTCGGATTGATTTTGGACGTCGCTTGGAAACCGATCAGCGATCTGGCCGATCTGAATCTGGCGTATCCGGATGACCGCGCTTTGATCGAAGCATTGGTGAAAAACTGAAAGGGTTAAAAATGGGCGGAAAGGGTAATTTATAGCTAAGCAAAAGTTGAGGAGGGAGCATATGAAAAAAGGCGAGGAAGAGCAAGAAGGGGAACAATTGATTCCGGAAGTCGAACCGCGCCGTGATATGCCGGAAAAGAAAGAAATAGATCCCATGCCCGACCGTGATTTGGAATACAAAGAGAATTCAAATGAAAAATATAGAGATCAACAGCCTCGAAAAGAATAAAACAAGCCGTTTTCGGCTTGTTTTTTTCGATAAGAATGGAATTTTGGAGCGTAAAAGGGGGTAAGGGTATGCCGCAATACAAATTCATGCATGTGGCATGGCAGGAAGAAGGGTCAATTGGCGATGAAGATTTCCTGAAATTTTTGCCGGACCATTACAAGATGCATTCGTGGATCAAGGATTCCCAAGATTTAGAGGTGAATATTCTCCATAACGACACAGTTGAACCGGGAGGAGAAGGGATCTGGGGGTCGCTTATCTACCGTCAAAGCCAGCACGATAAGAATGAGCTGGATGTATTCCACTTCTACTTGTCGCGGGATATTCTGGTGACGAACGAATTGGATTTCGATAAAGATGCCGATCTGGACAAAGACACCCTATTGAAGCAGATGGAGGGGGCAGCGACAACTGTCGAGCTGATGATGGTATTCCTGGGGCATATGGTAAGTTCCATTCTCCATAAGATCGACAAGTTCGAAGAGCGCTTGCGCAACCTGTTGTGGGAAATCAGTGAAAACAATGAAAGCAAGACCTTGGATAAGATAGCGGATCTGCGGCATGAAATCTTATTGTGGAAGCACCTGATCCAAGGCTTTGCTGAGATCCAAATGGCCATTCCGGAAACCTTCGGGCCCGACGTCCGTGATGGCATCGAGTTTTATCGCACGTCCCAACGGATTGAACGCTGTGTTATTCTGGTTGATTCCTACCAAGACGAGATCAAGAATATGGTGGACATGGAAAACGTAGTAGCGAATTACCGCGGGAACGAAATCATAAAAACGTTGACGGTTTTAACGACTCTTTTCACACCTGCGATGGCGTGGGGTGCAATATGGGGCATGAACTTCAAGTATATGCCCGAGCTCTATTGGACGTTCGGCTACTTGATTTCGCTCGTCATCATTATTTTTTCAACAGGTGCACTTTATCTGTTCTTCAAAAGAAGAGGATGGACAGGCGATATTTTAAAAGCGAAACATCCGGACTTGGAAAAGGCAAAAAAAAGCGGGGAATAGCTCCCCGCTAATAATGCGCTTTATCTTTTTCCAGTTCTTCCAGCAGCTCGGTATAGCGCTGGAGATCCTGATCTCCATGCTTTTCGATATAATCGGCCACTTGGTTCTTCAAGTCTTTCCGAAGGCGCTCAACAGCTACCAGCTTTTCCTTCATCGACTGGCGCTTCCACATCTCCGCGTCTTTCACGTCCTCCATTTTTTCCAATAAATCAATTTCCGCCAGCAAAACGAGAGCTTCCGTTTTCTTGTCTTCGTATTTCTTTAATGCTTTCTCCACTTTTCGAGTGTCGTTATCAAAAGCAATTCTTGAATACATAGACACGGTATCCGCCGCCTTCCTTTTTATTATGATTATTTCCCCTGTTGCCTTTATTTTAATCCTATATTCACGGGCATTTGAAAAAGCTAGCTAAAAAACGGCTGAAAAGCTCTAATTATTCGGTTAAAAATAAAAATTCTGAATAATTGTTGACGCTCAAAAACCTTTCCCTTATGATTAAGGAAATGAAACGAGGAGGTGGGTATGATGATTCGAACTGGTAAGCGCATGACAGAATGTCAGGAATATCTTTACATTCTTCATGGCGTTACTTTCACTAAAAAACATGCACAGGATAAGTCTGTCCTTTTTCAGCTAACTGCATGGAGTGAAAATAACCAGTAAGAGACATCTGCCTGCAATCGGATTTAAGCAAAAGGCATGCGTCCCTGCATGCCTTTTTGTATTGCGCGTGTCTCTTCAACCGAAAGGAAGAGAACGATGATTATTAGCCAATTCCAACAAATCATGTGCCATTTTGCAAATCAAAAATTATTCAATCACATCAAAGGGGAAGTTGCCGAAGGGCAGCGAATCGGCCTCGTCGGGCGCAACGGTGAAGGCAAAACAACTTTGCTCAACGTACTGGCAGGATCGCTTCAGCCCACAGAAGGTGCGGTCACTTGGAAGAAAGGCTGCAGCGTCGGCTTGTTAAAGCAATCGCCGGATGAAGAACCGGATTGGACGGTCGAGCAACTGCTGCAAACGGCATTTGCCGATTTATTGAAAATGCAGGATCGCTTAGCCGAAATGGAAAAAAGGATGGAAACTGCCGCGCCGCAGGAGATGGAGCGCGTCTTGGAGAAGTACGGTGTATTGCAGGAAGAATTTATGCTGCGCGGCGGCTATGACATCGATATGCGGATTGACCAAGTGCTGAACGGCCTCAAAATCAAACAATTGAAAAACGAATTATGGGGGCATCTGAGCGGCGGCGAACGGACCAAAGCGGCTTTGGCGAAACTGCTGCTGCAGGAACCGGACCTGCTGCTGCTTGATGAACCGACCAATCACTTGGACCTCGAAGCAATCGAATGGCTCGGCTCGTTCATCGCGCATTATAAAGGGACGATCGTCATGGTTTCTCATGACCGCTATTTCCTGGATGAAGCAGTGACGTGCATTTGGGAGCTGGACCAAGGCGACCTGATCCAATACAAAGGCAATTACTCGGCATACGTCAAAGAACGGGAAGCCCGCCTGTTGATCGAGTTCCAGCAATACCAGGACCAGCAGAAGAAAATCAAACAAATGAAGGAAACCATCAAACGCTTGAAAGAGTGGGCAAACCGTGCCAATCCGCCGAATGCCGGCATGCACCGGCAGGCGAAAAGCATCGAGAAAGCGTTGGCGCGGATTGAGCTGCTGGATCGCCCAGTGCTGTCGAAAAAACAGATGGCGCTTGATTTCCAGATGGCCGGACGGAGCGGCAAAGACGTCGTCCGCCTGGATGGGGTTTGGAAAGAGTTCGGGGATCGGCTTTTGTTCCAGGAAGTTGGCATGCATGTGCGTTTCGGTGAACGCGCGGCGATAGTCGGCTCGAACGGCACCGGCAAAACGACGCTTTTGAATATGATCCTGGGCAGTGAAGAGGCTGATTGCGGTGAGGTCCTGCTCGGCATCGGCCTATCAATCGGCTATCTGTCGCAGCATACGCTTGAAATGGACAATGACCGTACTGTCATCGAAGAATTCCGTGACGCCGTGGCAGTTTCCGAATATGATGCAAGGCCCATTCTCGCTAAATTCCTGTTTTTCGGCAATATGGTGTTTCAGCCCGTCCGCCAATTGAGCGGCGGGGAACGGATGCGCCTCCGTCTCGCGCAGCTCATGCACTTGAACCACAATCTGCTGATTTTGGATGAGCCGACGAACCACTTGGATCTGGAAGCGAAAGAAGTGATGGAAGAGGCGCTTAGTGGATTTCCAGGAACCATCATCGCTGTTTCGCACGACCGTTATTTCCTGGATAAATTATTCCCGGTCACGTACTGGCTGAGCAAACAATCGATTGAGCGTTTCGACGGCAATTATTCATTTGCTAAAGAAAAAAAGAATGCCGCATCAGTAACGTGAAACACCGCATAAAGTGGCGCATCTGCCGAATGGTATGGGATACTGAATAGAGATGGAAAAAGAGGAATAGGTAAGGTGAATATATGACCGCAATTGGCACAATACCAGATAATATATCTTTGATGCATGCATTGGACCATATTGGGGAAACGATTATGATTGCTGACAACACGTATACGATACGCTGGATGAATACGGAGGCGCATCGGCTGTTGTCAGGCGTCGCCCCTTTATATGGTATTGAGGATTGCCGAGACTTGATCGGCATGAATATGGATGATTTTCACTTGCAGCCTAGCCGCCAGCGAAAGTTGATGGAAGGGCTGACGGAAGGGCATCGTGCCCGCATCAACATCCGCAATGCCTTTGTAACGGACATCGTCATCAATCCGATTAAAGCTGATGACAAGATTGATGGCTACATCGTCATGCTGATGGACGTCACGACACAAGCGGAAGAACTGAAACGCAGCGAACAGTTGATCAAAGATTTGTCGATCCCGATTTTGAACATATGGGAGAAAACGATTGCATTGCCGCTTATCGGCGAGTTCGATAGAAACCGTTCTGATGAATTGCTTGCTACTGTACTTATGGAATGTTCGAAAAAAAATATTGAATACGTATTGCTCGATCTGAGCGGCATTACGGAATTCGAAAATGAAATCCGCTACCAGATTCAAATGATGACAGATAGTTTGAAACTGATCGGGACCCAATGCATCTTGGTGGGAATAAGCCCGAAACTCGCACTTTCCATTGTCTCACTGGAAAGCGGCACCCCGATTTTCAGCACCGCACACGCCGGTTTAAAGCACATCATGGAGCAACAGGCTCTACGGCTTTAAAGCCATCCAAAATGTCATAGGGCCGATTAATGGCCAAGAAAAAACAGCTTATCCTTTCAGCGGATAAGCTGTTTTATTTTGCGTTAACGGGTTCCACCCATTCTTGCGACCAATCCTGGATGGCATCCATGACCGGTTTTAAGGAGAATCCTTTTTCAGTTAACTCATATTCAATCCGGACAGGCGTTTCAGGATACACTTTCCGAGTAACAACACCGGCTGCTTCAAGGCTTTTCAAGCGCTCAGACAAAAGGCGTCCGCTTATGCCGATGACTTCGGTCAAGTGGCTGAATCTTTGTGGGCCATTTAATAGTTGGTATATGATCAAGCCTGTCCATCGTTGGCTGAGAAGTGAAATTGCAGTTTCAAAACGCGGGCAAATAATAGTTGTATCCATCGTCGTCACCCCTTTAGCTTATAATAACACAATTACCTTGTGCGTTAAAGGAATTTAGTTACTTGACACATTATAGTTCCTAAAATATAATTGGTTACATAAAGTAACTAAAAAGGGGCTGTCATATATGCATTTTCATGAAAAACCGATCACTTATGTAGGTGAAGTCGGTCTGAAGGTTCTTGATTTAAAAGGAATGGTTGAATTTTACCGTGATATCATCGGATTTGAAGTGCTCGAACATTCCGCGGATTCAGCAGTTCTTGGAGCTGGAGGCAAAGGCTTATTAAGGCTTGAGGGAGTGGAGGGGCTGCAAGAGAAAGACCAGCGCTACGCCGGACTTTATCATTTTGCCATCCTAATGCCAAGCCGTGAAGACTTGGGTAGAATACTGATCCATCTTCATAACAAAGGCGCGCGTTTAGGTTCATCGGACCATTTAGTAAGTGAAGCGTTATATTTAAGCGATCCGGAAGGCAACGGCATCGAAATTTACCGCGACCGTGAACCCGAAGAGTGGGACTGGAACGGCAGTGAGGTGGCGATGGCGGTTGATCCGATCGATGCGGCTGGTCTTGTCCAGGCTGCAGAAAGCGCAGGAACGGATTGGCAAGGCATGCCCGCAGAGACGGTGATGGGCCATATCCACCTGCATGTAGCAGATTTGGCAAAAGCGAAAGATTTTTATGTCAATGCGCTTGAATTTGAAGTGGTGTCATCACTCGGTGGACAGGCGCTGTTCCTTGCCGACCACAAATACCACCACCACATCGGGCTGAATGTCTGGAACGGCACTGGCATCCCGGCGCTTCCGAAAGAAAAAGCCGGTTTAGGCTATTACACGCTGGTGCTGGCGGACGAAGAAAAGCGGCAGCGCATTGTGGAACGCCTTCGAGCTCTTGGCGCAAGTGTAGAGGAACACGGCAGTTTTAGTGAAACTGCAGATCCATCGGGCAATATCATCCGATTGACGGTATAGGAAAAGGCTGGCTCTATCAATCAGAGCCAGCCTTTTTTTGCGTAAAAGCAGGATTTTCACAGCTTTGGCCGTTGTTCAGTGAGAAATCGAGTTCAAGCGTTTCCGGCTGTACGCTCGTTGAAGCTTGGTCCAGCAAACTAAGTGCCGGATCGGGTGAATGATTTTGCCGCGTTTCCATATATGCGTACATTCTCTCTTGTTTTTTCAGTTCTTCGAGAGGGTTGTCTGAGAAAGATAAAAGGATTAATCCGAATGCCCCGACGATTAAAGTGATGCCCAGAAGTGAAAGGAAGCCCTTCATAAAGATAACCTCCGCCTTTTTAGAGTTGCTGATAGTAAGGACGCATCATCAGCCGCGAGGTTCCCTTTAGAGGCTGGAATTCCAGTTTTGGACATAGAGTGGAGAAAATTGGTCTCTCTGCTATTTTTAGGGTGAGTTTCTTATCGACTAACGCTATAATCAAGGAAGGCAATTCTAATTATGAGGAGATTTGAACAATGGAATGGAAAAATATATACCGCGGCATCCTCATGGGAATCAGTGATTTGATTCCAGGTGTCAGTGGAGGCACAATCGCATTTATTTTAGGAATCTACGACCGGCTCTTGTCGTCAATCAGCGGATTTTTCAGCCGGGAATGGAAAAAGCAATTAGGTTTTCTTGTCCCTCTCGGCCTTGGAATCGTCATTACGCTGCTGGCGTTCAGCCGAGTCATCGAATATTTGCTTCATCAGCATTATGAAGCAACCCAGTTCTTTTTCATGGGACTGATCTTGGGTGTCATCCCCTACATCATGAAACAGGCGGAAGTTAAAAAGAATTTCACCCGCCGCCATTTTTTCATTTTGATCGCGATTGGCGCTGCACTAGCAGCTACTGCTTTTATCCAAACGAATGATAATGTCGAACCGATTACAAGCTTGAGCGTTCCGATATTCTTCATGCTGTTTTTCTCCGGCTGGCTTGCCAGCATGGCAATGCTGCTTCCTGGAATCAGCGGCTCGTTCATCCTGCTGCTGCTCGGCGTCTATTCGACCGCCATCAACGCGTTGTCGACGCTTAATATTCCAATCGCCATGGCAATTGGAGCGGGGGTCATCGCAGGCTTTATCGTCAGCAGTAAAGCGATTCAGTATTTGCTTGAGCATTTTACGTATGTCACCTATGCTGCCATCATCGGCTTGATAATAGGGTCATTGTTTGTTGTGTTCCCTGGCTTTTCAGCAGATCCTGGGACCCTTGCACTAAGCGCTGCCACTTTTGCAGCGGGCTTGGTCTTTACGCTGCTGTTCAGTTCGCCTAAAAAGACCACCATTACAGATTAATGAATTGCTGATAAAGCCCCTGGAAAATCCTTTTGCCGATAACGTAAAAGGGTTTTTCTGTATCGATAACAAGCTTTATGCTTTCTGGAAAACACGTTTCCATTTAAACTGAAGAAAAAGGAGGGATATGCTTGCGGAAATTATTTTGGCTGCTGATTCTGCTGGTGCTTGTTTTTATGGCACGGCCCATATGGGAAGACAAAGCAAGTGAATATGTAGACCTTGGTTTTTTGGCGCCGATTGACCGGGCCGTGGATCAGGTCACAGAGGGGCCGGCGATTGAAAACGCGTTAACTCAGGCTAAACAATTCACACTGCAAGTAGGCGGCCAGCTGAAGTCGTTTGTCGCAAGCAGTTCCGCGGAAATGCCCGTTGCGGTTTCCAAGCCGGCTCTTGATGAAACACAATCGCTGTTCGCAGTCCACAACGTTACGCTTGGCATGACAAAAGAAGAGGCGCAAGCGAAAGTGGGCCTGCCACTCCGATTGATGCGCAACGAATATGGAACCGATTGGCATAGCTACCACCAGGATTATCAAAACTATGTCTTGCTGTCATATGATCAGGAAGGCAAAGTGAATGGCATGTTCACCAACCAGGCGCTGATTTCCTCTACGAAAGAGATAACGATGCAGTCGAAACGGGCGGAGGTGCGGTCTGCGCTGGGCATACCGCTTAAGAGCCTGCAAAAAGGGAACGTCCAGTACATCCTTGATACACGTGAAGAATACGACGTTTTTAAAATCGACTCCATCTACATCACCGTATTCTACGATCTCCACGAGGAAAATACAGTGACGGCTATCCAAGTGATCGACGGCGGACTTGAAGAAAACCGTCCAGAGATTTATGCGGAGCCGAACGATGAAGTGCGCGAAGGGTATGAATACCTGCTATTTGAATTGACCAACTCTGCGCGCATCCAGCGGGAGCTTCCGCTTTTGAAATGGGACGAGGCAACGAAAGAGACCGCGCGCAAACATAGTGAAGACATGGCCGACAACAAATACTTCAGCCACACGAATTTGGAAGGGAAATCGCCATTCGATCGCATGGGCGATGATGGCATCACATTCTTTGTCGCAGGCGAGAATTTGGCTTACGGCCAGTACAGCAGCATCTTTGCCCACGAAGGCCTGATGAATTCGCTGGGCCACCGCGAAAACATCGTCAAACGGGATTTCGGCTATCTCGGAGTCGGAGCAGCATTCAACTCAGACAACCAGCCCTATTTCACCGCCAACTTCTTCAATAGATAAAAAAAGCACGGCCATCATCGAGATGGCCGTGCTTTAATTTTTTGATTCAGTTCAGCACAAGCCAGGCCAGAATCACAAGCGGTCCGACGATGAAGCAATAGAGGGCGAAATACTTCAATTGCCCTTTGGCCATGATGTTCATGAACCACTTCAACGAAAAATAGGAAGCAACGAGCGATCCTAAAAATGCCATTATGTAAGGGATGGCCATCTGGCTGAGGTTGGAATCGTTGACGATGTCGCTGATGCTCAGGACAGCGCCCCCCAGGCTGATCGGGATGAACAGCAAAAACGAGAAGCGTAATGCGGTTTCCTGGTTGATGCCGCGGGCCATGGCCGCAACGATCGTCGCGCCGCTGCGGCTGATGCCGGGGATCAGCGCAACAGCCTGTGCACAGCCGATGATCAGCGCGTCTTTCACAGACAGGCTGCCGTCTTTCCGCTGGCCCCGCATATTGCGGATCAGCCAGAGCCCGATGCCGGTGACGACTAACGTGGCGCCGACCGTAACGATCGATGACAACAATTCGTCGATTGCGTCCTGATACAGCACTCCGATGATTGCAGCAGGGATGGTCGCGATGATCAAGTAAAGTAGAAATAGGAAGTCTCTTTTGTTTTCTTCATTTTTGACGGTAAGATACATAAAGCCGTTGGCGACGAGACGCCGGATATCAGTGCGGTAAATGATCAGCACAGCGATAAGTGATGCGCTGTTGACAAGCAGCGCGAATGTCGACGTGCTGCCTTCGATTTCCACGCCTAAAAAATATTGTGCAATGAGCAGATGTCCGCTGGAGGAAATCGGAATGGGTTCCGTCAATCCTTGGAATAAACCCAGCAGCAAAAATTTGATTGTCAGCCATAATTGATCCATTGAATGCCTCCTCCGGTAAAGTGAATTTGGAGCCGACTATTATAGACGTCCTTGCGCCAAAAAAGTTCGCTGCCTAAAAAAGGATGTATTTCATGATATATTGGGTATACTCAAATGTAGGAAAGGGAGTGAGCTTTTTTTGACTAGTAAACTTTGGTTTCAAGTAGGGATTGGAATTATTCTTGCTTTAGTCATTATTCGATTATTCATAGAAGTCCAAGACATATTTGATCCATTATTCATCATTGCACAAACAATCTTTATTCCGCTGCTTTTGGGAGGCGTGCTGTTTTACTTGAGCCGCCCGCTTCTCCGCTTATTGGAGAAAAAGAAATTTCCGCGCTGGTCAGGAGTTTTGATCATTCTTTTGCTGATCATCCTGGTGTTCTACCTGCTTTATGCTATGGTAGGGCCGATGGTTTCAAAACAGGTCAACTCCCTGGTCGACAATGCCCCTGGCATTGCTGCAGATGTTGAAGAATACGGCATGTACTGGTTTAACCAGCGGGATCGCCTGCCGGATTCAATTGAAGAGCAGATCAACGGCATGCAAGGCAAGGTCGGAGACTGGGCCGGCAATGTAGGTTCGTGGGTTCTGGCATTCCTGGGCAGTGTTGTTTCGGGAGTGATTACTCTCGTGCTGGTGCCGTTCTTCTTGATTTACCTGCTGCTCGACCACGATAAATTCGCGCCGTTTATAGCCGGATTTTTCAAAGGTGAACGCAAAACATGGATCCGCAAGACCTTGAGCGATATCGACGAGACGCTGCAAGCTTATATCCAAGGGCAGCTCTTCGTCAGTTTCCTGGTCGGCATCATGCTGTTGATCGGCTACCTGATCATCGGCTTGGAATATGCGCTGCTGCTCGCAATCATCGGTATGGCGACAAACGTCATCCCGTTCCTGGGACCATATATTGCAGTTATTCCAGCTATTCTTATTGCGCTGGTGCAGGATCCGATCATGGCCGTTTATGTGGCGATCATCATGCTGATTGCGCAGCAGGTCGAGAGCAATCTGATTACGCCGAACGTGATGGGCAACGCGCTTGATGTCCATCCTTTGACGGTCATTACCTTGATTTTGGCTGCAGGGAATATTGCCGGCTTGTGGGGAATCATTCTGGCAATCCCGGTTTATGCTGTGTTGAAAACGATTGCCAAGAACGTCTATGCACGCCGAAAAGACATTAGGCAAACCGCTACGAAAGAAGTGTAGCAACGTGGGAATCAAGAACGTCCCATTGTGAATAAAATAAGAGGGGAAATTTTTCCTTTCCAGCCGCCGAAACTTTTTCGGCGGCTTTTTTATGCGTTCATAGCGAAAGGAAGCTGAAATACGGGGCCTGTAAATTTCTGAAGCTCTCTTACTTATATCTTGACGTAAAATAGTTTACCCCCTAAACTGTTATTTAGTTGAGGGGGTAAACTATTATGGATGCACGAATTAAAGAAGCGGTGGATTTATTCACGGAAGTAATGGTTTATGGCACAGAGCGTGTCATCAAGTCGATCGATGATCCGTTATGGAAAGAGTATTCGCCTGAACAGATGCAAATGCTTAAACTGATCAGCAAAGAGCAGCGCATTACCTCGGGCCGGCTGGCAGTGCTTCAAGCTGTGCATAAAAGCGCCATTTCAAGCCGCATCAAAAAGATGCTGGAAAAAGAGCTGATCCGGATAGTCGAAACGCCGAACCGCAGGGAAAAGGTGCTCGAACTGACCCCGAAAGGCGAAGAGGTTCTGCTGGCATCGGACACGGTGCTGACGAATTACATTGAGAAACTATTCAGCCAGCAAATCGGCGATGCGGAAATTGACCAGTTCCTGGCGACGTTCCGCAAACTGAAAGACATTATCACAACGGATGGAGTGTAAAAGATGCATACAGTATTGAAATTGAAATGGCCGATCATGATCGGGTTGATCGTCTTGACGATCGCGTTGTTCTTACTGGCGCCAAATTTAACGGAACAGGCGGAACAAGCAGGATCGTTCCAGCTTTCAGAACAAGCTTCTTCCCAACAGGCAGCCACTATTTTAGCGGAAGCAGGGGCTTCGGCACAGACGATTTCCCTGGTCATGCCGCTTGAAAACGAATTGGATGACGCCATGCGCGAAACGCTGTCAGAGATGGCGGCCGAAATCGAAGCGCTTGGAGATCCAGTCGCAAGCGTGCTGAATCCGGTTGAAAGTCCGGAACTCGAAGGGCAATTGGTATCGGAAGACGGCAAGACGGTCTTGATGCCGGTAACGGTCGACGGCTCGGACGAAGAAGTCAATGCCGTTGCTGCCGACATCCGGGAATCGGTCGTTCCGGAAGGCATGACCGCGTACGTAACCGGTGAAGCCATCATCAACAACGACGTCAACATCAGTGCGCAGGAAGGCTTGAAGCGCACCGAAATCATCACAGTAGTGTTGATCTTCGGTTTATTGCTGGCAGTATTCCGTTCGATCGTCACACCGTTTATCCCGCTCGTTGCGGTTGGCATCACGTATCTATTGAGCCAATCGCTTGTGGCATTCTTCATTGACTGGTTCGGATTTCCGGTGTCGAATTATACACAGATTTTCCTGGTAGCAATCCTTTTCGGAATCGGGACGGATTATTGCATCCTCTTACTGAGCCGCTACAAAGAGGAATTATCAGCTGGCCATAGCGTGGAGACGTCGATTGTCAACACCTATAAAACGGCGGGCCGCACATTGTTGATCAGTGGAGCAGCCGTATTTATCGGATTCTTTGCCATCGGCTTCGCGGAATTTCCGATTTTCAAATCGGCTGTTGCCGTAGCGGTGGGCATTTTCGTGCTGCTCATTGTGCTGTTCACCGTGGTGCCGTTCTTCATGGCGCTATTGAAGCATAAATTGTTCTGGCCGGCGAAAAAATCGGCTTCACATAAAGACAGCAAGTTGTGGATCTGGATGGGCAAATTGTCGATCAACCGTCCGTTGCTGTCGATGCTGGTCGTAGCTGCGATCACAATCCCGTTGCTGTTCACTTACGACAACGCGCTGTCTTTCAATACAGTCGATGAAATCGGTTCGGAATACGAATCGGTCAAAGGGCTGCGCGCTATTGAAAACGGCTTCGGGAAAGGGGATTCGCTGCCGGTCGAAGTGATTATCGAGTCAGATGAAAACTTGGCTGACGAAGCGATTGTCCCGTATTTCGAGTCTGTAAGTTCAGAAATCGAAAAAATTGACGGCGTTGAAGCGGTTCGCGCAATCACACGCCCGACAGGCGAAGTGATTGACGACCTGTATGCCGACCGCCAAATCGGCTTGCTGGCGGAAGGGCTGGCAGAAGCGAGGGACGGTTTGGGCGATGTGCAAACGGGCCTCGCTGAAATCGAAACCAATTTGTCCGGCATCAGTGCGCAAGCAGGAGGCGCTGGCGGCTTAGGGGATGCTGCAGCGGGGCTTGGGGAGTTAAATGCCCAGCTCGGCCAAGTTTCACAAGGCCTTCAGCAGACAGGCAATATTCCGCAGACGGTTGGCGCGTTGACGCAAATCAGCGGCGGCCTGGCACAAGTCCAGCAAGGGCTTGCAGGTGCTGCAGCCCAAACAAGTGAACTCGGCTCGGGGCTGGGGCAGCTGGCAGAAGGCGTCGGTGCGTCGAATGACGGCTTGCTGCAAATCCAGGACGGCTTAACGGAAGCTGTGGCGATGATGGAGGACATGAGTGAAAGTGAATCTGTACGCGCTACAGGACTCTTTATTCCGGAAGGCACTTTGGACAGCCCTGATTTTGAGCAGGTGCTGGAACGCTACACATTTGCAGATGGCAATGGCGTGAAAATGGAGGTCATCTTGGCGGACGACCCTTATTCGCCTGAAGCGATTGACACAACGGCAGAAATCAAAGAAACTGTTGCGCGCAGTGTTGTCGATACGCCGCTTGAACAAGCGGATATCGCATACGGCGGCATTGCAAGCATCAACAGCGATTTGCAGGACGTCTCATCAAGCGACTTCAGCAAGACCGTCCTCATCATGCTGGTCAGCTTGTTCGTCGTCCTTGCATTGTTGTTCCGTTCGTTGATTATGCCGCTTTACATGATCGGCTCATTGCTTTTGACGTATTACACGTCGATTGCCATTGCCGAACTGATTTTCGTCAACGCCCTTGGCTATGACGGCATCAGCTGGGCTGTACCGTTCTTCGGCTTTGTGATGCTGGTGGCGCTCGGCGTCGACTATTCCATCTTCCTGCTCGACCGCTTCCGCGAAGAGTCGGAAAATGGCATCAGCGTCCGGGAGGCCATGCAGATTTCCATGGCGAAAATGGGAACGGTCATCATCACGGCTGCGATTATCCTTGCTGGAACTTTCGGCGCGATGATGCCTTCAGGCGTCCTCAGCCTGGTCCAGATTGCGACAATCGTCATCACGGGGCTGCTGTTGTATGGCTTGATCGTCTTGCCGCTCCTGATCCCGGCGATTTCCGTGTCATTCGACCGCGGCGTCTGGTGGCCGTTCGGCATGAAAAATCGGACAAAATAAGAGAGATGCTGCCTTCGGGCGGCATTTTTCTGTTTAATGGGGGAATGGGCCATGCCGTGGTATAATGAAAATATATTGACTAAATGAAACGGGGTTTCCAACGTGCTTACATTTGAAGAAAAACTGAAAATCATTGAATCGTTTCCGGACCTGACACGCAAAGACGTGTCGATGAAACGCGTGAACTTCCATTACGAAGATAGCCTGTACGACAAGAAAATCGTCGTCTACCATCTTCATCCAACTGGCAACGGCTTTGTTTATGTCGGCAACTTGCCGCAATACAAAGCGGACAACAAAGGGTTCGTCAACATCCGCGATTTCTCGGAAAAAGAGTTGCACAGCATTGTCGCTGACTCAATCGATTACCTGTCGCTTGAACCGGAGCCGCCTTACGACAAAACATGGACAAACCGGGACAATGAAAAATTGGATCTGGTCTACGAAGAACCGTTCTGGAATCTTTACACAGGCAAGAACCTCGAGGAAACCTTCGGCACGTTTAGCGATGCTGAAGATTACCTGCTTGAACAAGGGTTCAAAGAACCGAAATAATGGACATTCGGCTGCTCGAAAAAGAAGAGCCGCTGCCAATGGAGCTATTGCTTGAAGCGGATCCTTCGGAAAAACTGGTCCGTTCGTATTGCGCTGATAGCCGGGTCTACGTTGTAGAAACCGCTAAGGGCACAATGGGTGTGCTGGTCCTTTTTCCGCGGGATGCGGCCGTTGTCGAGATCAAAAACATCGCGGTTGCTGAACATATTCGCGGTAAAGGGCTTGGAAAAAAATTGATTGTTCATGCCTTAGCGGAAGCCAGGCGCCTGGGGTTCCGCAAAGTTTTGATCGGCACTGGAAATTCGAGCCTTGGCCAACTGGCGCTATATCAGAAATGCGGATTACGCATGGTGTCAATTGACCGCGGCTTTTTTCTGCGGAATTACCCCGAACCGATTGTCGAAAATGGCATCCGATGCGAAGATATGGTCCGTCTTGAATACGAATTGCTTTAAAACCCTTCCGAATATGGAAGGGTTTTCTTTTTCTGCAGAAAATCAAAAGCGTCTGTCTGAGGGGATTTGCTCGAATAAGGGTTGTCTTAGTGGAAAAAGAGGAAAAATGGATGAACATTCGGTATGCTAATAGCAAGAGGTGATTTCATGTTCAAGAAAGTGACCTTATTTACAGATCGATTGGAAGAAATGAAAGGGTTTTACGAATACCAGATGGGCTTCCGGATTGTCGAAGAAGACAGTGGCAGCTTTACTCTGGCTATTGGGAGCTCCACCTTGATTTTTAAAGAATCAGAGCGGAAAGCTGTCTACCATTTTGCGTTCAATATTCCAGGCAACCAATTCACGTTAGCCAAAAGCTGGGCTGCTTCACGGGTTGCGCTGAACCGGCAGGAAGGCATGGACGAAGTTTTCTACGCAAATTTCAATGCAGATGCATTCTACTTCCAGGATCCTGCGGGCAATGTCGTTGAATTTATCGGCCGCCGGAACGTCGACCGGATGGGCGATTTCACAATCGACTCCTTGCTCAACATCAGTGAAGTGAGCATCACGACGCCTTTCGTTGAAAGGGTTGGGGAGCAGTTGGAAGATATGGACATCCCAGTGCGCGGCAATAAAGGGATCGAAGCGAAAGCGTTGAATTTTCTAGGACAAGGAGATGCTTTTATCCTGCTTGTAGCTCCAAAGCGTGTGTGGTATTTCTCAAAGCAAAAAAGCGAGGTTCATCCGTTGGCGATTGAGCTGGTGGATGGGCGCCAGGTTGAAATTGACGAGGAAGGGCATTTTTTGGAGACACGCCCGTCCAAGCCTGTTGAAGAAGGGCTTGAGAACATGGGGTTTTCGGGTGTCGTTCTACTGAAAAAAGAACAGCTTTGGACGATTGCTAAAGGTTTGGCGGATCGCGCAAATGAAAGACCGAATTCGCTGAGCACTCGTTTTGCCATTGCATCTGGCTGCAAAATCTTCACGGCAGTGGCGATATGCCAATTGGTTGAAGAAGGAAAGCTGAGTTTTGAAGACCGTCTGTCGTCTTTGCTGCCGGAATCGTTTCCTCATTTCGATGTGACGCTGCATCATTTGCTGACACATACATCTGGAATTCCAGATTATTTCGATGAAGAGCAAAACGCCAGCTTTGAAGAGCTTTGGAAAACACATCCGATGTATTTGATGAAATCTGCGTCGGATTTCATCCCTCTTTTCCATAAAAAAGAAATGCTTTTTCAACCGGGTGAAAAGTTCCATTATAATAACGCCGGATTTATCGCTCTAGGACTGGTAGTTGAGAAAATAACAGGGCAGCCGTTTACGGAGTTTGTGGAACAACGGATTTTTGCGCCGGCAGGCATGGTGAACTCGGGGTATTTCAGCCTTGACCAATTGCCTTCCGAAACCGCTTATGGCTATATCTCCGAAGACGATTCATGGCGGACGAACCAGTACGCGGTTCCAATTAAAGGCGGACCGGATGGCGGTGCTTTCGTAACAGCGGGGGACATGGTCTTGTTCTGGGAGCATTTAATGGATGGGTCGCTGGTGTCCAAGGAGATGCTTGCCACGATGCTGAAGCCGCATGCGTCGAGCCGCTACAATGATTATGGCTACGGTGTTTGGATGTCACGCGGCGGCGAACAAAAATACTTTGTCACTGGATGGGATCCGGGCGTCAGCTTCCAATCGGCCTATTATGCTGATAAGGGAGCTATCCTTGCTGTGTTAGCCAATCATAGCGAAAGCGCATATGAAGCGATGAAACTTGTTGAACGGTCATTAATTGAACAGAAATGACACTGGTTATCTAATCTAAAACGGGGTGAAGGCATGGAAGGGAAAAAAATAGCGATTTTTATCGTTGGTGGAACGCTGCTGGCGATTATTCTGATTTTTTTAGGGTTCCAATGGTATTTTCAAATGAATCCAACGCAATAAAAAAAGCGCAGCCGCGGGGCTGCGCTTTTTTATTGAACCAAAAAACAGGCTCTTCCGAAGAAGAGCCTGAAATAGGTAGCTTAGAATTAAGCTTTTTGTACGTTAGTAGCTTGAAGACCGCGTTGGCCTTGCTCGATGTCGAAAGTTACTTCTTGACCTTCGTCAAGAGATTTAAATCCTTCGCTTTGGATAGCTGAGAAATGTACGAATACATCGTCGCCGCCTTCGCGTTCGATGAAGCCAAATCCTTTTTCTGAGTTAAACCATTTTACTTTACCTTGTTCCATGTGTGTTTCCTCCTCGTATGCGTAAGCATACATTGTATTACTATCCTTGCTCAAATCTTGCAGATGGACATCTGACACTTTGTAAAAAGTTATCCGAACAAAAATAATTCTTCCTAAGAATAACACGGGTTTTTACATATTGCAAGCCAAATGATGAAATTGTATAATCTACTCCTTGGACATTGTACGGAAAACCGCGCAGAATGTAGGGTTAAGCGCGAAAAGGGGGCATTTATTAGATGAGAAAAATAATGGTTGTGGGTGTATCTGCAGGAGTCGGGAAGTCGACTTTTGCAGCAAAGCTTGGAGAAATACTGGATCTGCCAGTCCACCATCTCGATTCCTACCATTGGAAGCCGGGCTGGCAAGAAGCGGAAAAGGAAGAGTTCGAATCAGTCCAGTACAATATCGTCAAAAGGGACCGTTGGATCATTGAAGGCAATTATTCTTCAACTTTCGATATCCGCATGGCTCAGGCAGATACGTTCATTTATTTGGAGCTGCCGCTTCGTGTCTGCCTGTACCGTGTCTTAAAGCGCTGGCTGTCGAATATAGGAAAGACCCGCCCCGATATGGGTGAAGGGTGCCCGGAAAAGATGGAATGGGAATTTCTCAAGTTTATCGTGACGACCTATGCAGCGCGCAAAGTGAAGATGCGCAGCAGAATGCGCAGTTTCTTGGAAGCGCGTGATGGCAATAAAGTGATCTTGTTATCTGGAAAAAAAGAGATAGCGGGTTTTCTGGAAACAGTGGATAAAGAGCGGATTGCTTGAAAAAAAGGCAAGATGATTTTTCGGGGACGTGCTATTCTTAAGGTATAAATTAGACGATTAGGAGAATGGCCATGACGCATCTATATGAAGGGACCATCGTAAACCAGCAATTGCATGAAAAGCAGCCAATGCATATGAAGCGGCTGTACTTGGAAGACTTGCCGATTATTGAACAAGTCCAGCAGAAGGTCATCCACTCATTGCCCGATAAAACGGTCCTGCAGCCCTTGACCACAGAAGAATTCCTGTTCATATTGAATGAACGCGGATTGCTGGTCGGTGCATTCGCCGAAGGGCAATTGATCGGCTTCAGGGCGCTGCTCATTCCGGAGATTGACGAAGAGCATCTGGGCTATGATCTCGGGCTGCCGGCGGAAGAGCTGCCGCATGTCATTTATCAGGAAATTTCAGTAGTGCTGCCTGAGTACCGCGGCAATAGGCTGCAACAGAAATTGGCGGAAGTCATCATGGAAGAATTGCCGAAGATGGAAGAGCAGTTCCGTTATGTGTGCTGTACTGTGGCCCCGATGAACATCCCGAGCTTGAAGGATAAGTTTTCCCAACATATGCACATCGGTGCCTTTAAAGAAAAATATGAAGGAATGCAGCGTTACATCCTGGTCAAGGACCTGAAAAACCCTGCTCCTAAATACACGGACCACACGGCTGCCAAGATCGATGATTTGGAGGCGCAGAAGTCCTTGCTTGAAGAAGGATATGAAGGAATCGGCTTCTTGGTCACCAAAGGGTATTATGAAATTCAATTTGCAAAACCAGTTCTTTAATATAAAGCCGGCAAAAAGCGATAATGCTTTTTTGTCGGCTTTTTAATGGGTATTTTTGTAAGTTTGTCTGAATAAAATTGATTAAGACTATGGAATCACAAATAATTATAGAACTAAGGAAGAAACGGTTTGCGGTAGGGTAGGGAAATGATAGAATAATGTCATGACTATATTGGAGGGAATTTCAAAAAACGCATTAATTCTATACTAAGAGGTGTCCAATGAATATACAATTCGACCATATTCCGGAGTTTTCAATCATTGATCAGTTTGGACCTGAAAATCAGGAGATCAGTTCGATTGTATACAATTCCGCAGACTCGGCAGAACGCGCTGCGTTCTTCTGCGTAACTGGAGAAAATACAGACGGCCATCTTTATATTCCAGAAGCGTTGGAAAAAGGGGCATCAGCGATTATCGGCTCCGATTTAGCGGCGTTGACAAAATACGTACCGCTTTATCCGGATGTTTCGTTTGTCGCAGTAGCAGATGTGCGCCATGCGCTTGCACATGCTTCAATCCTTTTTCACGGCAGATCCCAAGACCGGCTGATCAAAGTCGGGGTCACTGGGACTAATGGAAAAACCACGACAGCCACATATGTTTATAACCTATTTAATTTGCTCGGGATCGCTTGCGGGTTCATCGGCACGACAGGCATCTTTAATTCCGATGGGAAATTCCCGTATAAAAAAAGCACCCCTACAACACCGATTTCTTCAGATATCCATCAAATTTTTTCGCAATTGGCGGCTCACGGCGACCAGGCGGTTTCGATGGAAGTTTCGTCGATTGCACTGGACCAAAAGCGTGTGGAAGGCATTAATTTTGATGTCGCCATCCATACCAATATTTCCGAAGAGCACCTGGAATACCACAAAACATTCGAACATTACCTGAAAAGCAAATTACTGTTGTTCAGCCAGGCGAAACACGCTGTCATCAATTTGGATGATAAAGGAATGGCACAGGAGATTTTAGCCGTCGTCAATTATCCAGGCCTGACTTACAGCCATTTTGAAGATTCCGGTGCAGATTTGATCTGGACGAGGCTGGAAGGTGCAGGGATGGGCATGCGCTTCGACCTTCATTATAAAGGACAGGTTTTTGACGTCCAAGTGCCGCTGTTCGGCGAATACAATGCGGCTAATTTAACGGCTGCTATCGGAGCAGCTTTATTGTCCGGCGCATCAATGGAGCAGATTATCTCAGTGCTGCCAAGAATGCCGCAGGTGGAAGGCCGTTTCCAGATGATTGCAGGCCCGGAAGGCCGGAAAATCATTTTGGACTATGCGCATACGCCGGTTGCGCTCGACTTGGTCATGCGTGAAGTGAAGAAGCTGCCCCATAAGCGTTTGATCACGCTTATTGCAGGCATCGGCATCCGTGATTTCGGGAAAATGCCGAAAATGGCAAAAGCGGCTGAAGGCAAGGCGGATGTCATTATTGTCACTGTTGACCATCCCGACTTCAACAACCCGGACGACGTCGTCAATGAAGTGCTCAAAGGGTTTACGGTCCCTTACAAACAGCAAGTCGTGCCAGTTCCCACCCGCCGTGAAGCGGTAATGGCCGCATTGCGTGAAAGCGGTCCGGATGACATTATCCTCTTGTCGAGCGGCTGCATTAATGGAGCCCAGAAGATACGCGGGGAATTTGTGCCGCATTCGGATGAAGAGATTATCGAAAGCTATTTCGAAGGATTAAAATAGCGTATTTCACTGCGGAAAATCCCTTTTTCCTGCCATCTTGTGTTTATAATATAGAAGAGAAGCTTTATAAACGACTTTGAATTGGAGTGAATGGAATGCAATATCGTACAGAGAAAGACACGATCGGCGAAATTCAAGTAGAAGCGGACAAAATGTGGGGAGCCCAGACTCAGCGCAGCGTCCAAAACTTTGCAATCGGCACAGAACGTATGCCGCATGAAGTCGTTATGGCCTTCGCGGAATTGAAAAAAGCGGCTGCCAAAGCGAACCATAAATTAGGCAAGCTTTCTGAAGCGAAAATGCAAGCGATCAGCGCAGCGGCGGATGAAGTGATTGCAGGTAAATGGGACGACCATTTCCCGCTTGTCGTATGGCAGACAGGAAGCGGTACGCAATCCAATATGAACATGAACGAAGTATTGGCGCGCCGTGGAAACGAAATCCTGGCGGAGCAATCGTCAGAGGAAAAACTCCATCCCAACGATGACGTGAACATGTCACAGAGCTCGAATGATACATACCCGACAGCTATGCACGTGGCGGGTGTTTTAGCGGTAACAGAAAACCTGATCCCGGCTATCCAAAAATTGAAGGCGACGCTTGATGAGAAGGCCCAGAAATTCAATGACGTCATCAAAATCGGCCGTACGCATCTGCAGGATGCTACGCCATTGACATTGGGGCAGGAGATTAGCGGCTGGAGACATATGCTTGAAAAGAGCGAACGCATGGTGCGTGAAAGCGTCGAATATATGCGCGAACTTGCTATCGGCGGAACTGCTGTCGGAACCGGCATCAACGCGGATCCGACATTCGGTCCATCGGTTGCTGACTTCATCAGTGAATCTGTCGGCACGAAATTCGTTTCAGCAGAAAACAAATTCCATGCATTGACGAGCCACGATGAAATGGTTTACACGCACGGCGCGATCAAAGCGCTTGCAGCCGATGCCATGAAAATCGCAAACGATGTCCGTTGGCTTGCCAGCGGACCGCGCAGCGGCATCGGCGAAATCACGATTCCGGCAAACGAGCCAGGAAGCTCGATCATGCCTGGGAAAGTCAACCCGACGCAAAGCGAAGCATTGACGATGGTAGCTGCTCAAGTAATGGGCAACGACGCGGCAATCGGCTTCTCAGCAAGCCAAGGGAATTTCGAATTGAACGTTTTCAAACCAGTTATCGCCTATAACTTCCTGCAGTCTGTACGCTTGTTGACAGACAGCTTGGTCAGCTTCAACGATCATTGCGCAGTCGGCATCGAGGCGAACCTGGATGTCATCCAGAACCACGTAAGCAATTCATTGATGCTGGTAACGGCTTTGAATCCGCATATCGGCTATGAGAAAGCGGCGGCAATCGCGAAGCAAGCTCATAACGATGGCTCGACGTTAAAAGAATCCGCAGTGAAAAGCGGCCATTTGACGGCTGACCAATTCGACGAATGGGTCCGTCCGGAGAACATGGTCGGCAACTGAATAGAAAAGAAAGGGCTGTCGAGAACTTCTCGATAGCCTTTTCATTTCGCTTCAGCCGGACGCTTTCCGCGGGCGCGGCTTCAGTCTCCTCGTCGCTTTGCTCCTGCGGGGCCTTCAGCTCACGCTGATTCCGCAGGAGTCGCCGTCTTCCGCTTCATTCAAAGGTGTTTCTTAATGACAAGTTATTTCTTTAATTGAAGAATTTCAAAGATACACCATTAGCAGTACAACATTAGTCACCAGATATGGAGCAAAATAGCGCCGACTCCCGCGGGATAGCGAAGTGCCGAAATCCACTCGGGCGCTAGCACGAGTTAGTTCGGTGCAAGCCCGCAGGAAAGCGGGGCTGTTTTGCGGAATATCGGCTATGCTGTCTTTGGTATAGCGTCGCTTCCTGCGCAGGGTTTTATTCGGCGGGCGTCGAAGTAGGTAGCGGAAAGAACAATCAGAAAAAAAGAGGTGCATGATGCAGAAAACATTTATGATGTCGTGGAGCGGCGGAAAAGATTCGGCTTTGGCGTATTACCGGGCAGTGATGGGCGGCAATGTGCCTGTGGTGCTGTTTACAATGTTTGAACCGGATGGAGTGCGTTCTCGGTCTCATGGCCTGCCGCTGGAAGTCATGGAAGCGCAGGCGGAACGGATGGGCTTGCCGCTTGTCATCGGCAAAGCGGATTGGGCAGGATACGAAGAAGAATTCATCCGCCAGCTGAAAAGCTTTAAGGCCCAAGGGATCGATATGGGCGTCTATGGCGATATCGATTTGGAAGATCATTTGCAATGGGTGCTGAAAGTGAGCGCGGAAGCGGGGATGGAAGCGAGCCATCCACTGTGGCAGGAGCCCCGCAAAGATTTGCTGCTGGAACTGGTGAGGGCAGGGTTCAAAGCTGTGATCACAGTGGTCGACACAACGCGCATGGATTCGGCATTCCTCGGCCGGGAATTCACGGAAGAGCTGATCGGCGAGCTGGAAGCGATCGGCATCGATCCTTGTGGAGAAGAAGGCGAATTTCATACAGTGGTTATTGACGGGCCGATTTTTGTTGAGGCGGTGCCGGTGGAATTCGGCGATAAAGTGATTAATGGAAACTACCATATGCTTGATGTAAAACTTCAAACCAAGGAGTGAGTGCAATGATTCAGTTTATGGGAATGGAAGAAAAGCACATCCGACAAATGTCCGCGCTGCTGGCGAAAAGGCAGGAGCGTGAACGCAAGGCTTTTCCTTATCTGCCTGCGCGTTTTGAAGAAATCGATGAAGCGGAAAGTGTGATCCGCAAAATGCTGGAACGGCCTTATGTCGGAGGCATTGTCGCAGTCCGCGGCATCGATGTGATCGGCTATTTGCTTTATGAGTTCAAGGAAAGCGCTGAACGCGGGCGCTATGTCTGGATGGGATACGAATCGATTGCGGTCAGTGAACATGAACATCCCCGGCTGGTAAGGCTTCTCTACGCTGACGCCGGAGCGGAGTGGGTGAAAAATGGCTATTTCCACCACGCATTGATGGTGCCGCTCGGTGAACAGAAATTGCTGAACGAATGGCTCGACCAGTCGTTCCATTTTGAGCAAAAATACGCGCTGCTGCCATTGGATAAGTACGAGCCGAAAGAAGTGACCCCCCAACCGCCGCTGAAAATCCGTCGAGGCACCCCGGAGGACGTGCAGCTGTATAAAAAGATGGCTTTGTGGAACAGCATCCACCAAACGGATGCGCCTTCGTGGAACCCGATTACAAAAGAAACGATGGAAGAAGTGAAAAAGGGCTATGAGGAACTGTCGGAAGAAGAGGATTCCTATGTCTGGATTGCTGAACAGGGAGAGCAGGTTGCAGGCTTCCACGTTTATTATAAAGACGGCGATCCATACAATTTGGTGATTCCCGAAAAATGCATCGAACTGCCAGCAGCATCGACCAACCCGGATCTGCGTGGGCGTGGAGTGGGAAGGACGATGGCTGACCATTGTTTTGCGGAATTGCAGAAAGACGGCTTCGAGTATATTTTCGCTGACTGGCGCACCGCCAATCACTTGGCTTCTTATTTCTGGCCGCGGCTGGGATTCGAGCCTTTCATGGTGCGGATGTCGCGCCAAATTGATCCGCGCATTGCTTGGGCGCATGGTCGGTAAAGTTTTCTTCCGGCACGGGGCGAAGGGCGTCTTGCGTTTTGAACTGCATTCCAGTTCAAAACGTTTTTTTATTTGCAATCAAAGTGATTGACAATAATTGATTACAAATGTAAACTAATTTTAATCGATTACAAGTGTAAATGAATGGAGGGTTCCAGAATGATAGAAGAGAAAGTGGAGATTACAGACGCTGAATGGGAAATCATGCGCGTCGTCTGGACGCTCGAGCAAGCCACCAGCAAAGAAATCATTGAAGTGCTCCAGGAAAAGAAAGATTGGAAGCCGGCAACGACGAAAACGTTTATCGGGCGCCTTGTCAAAAAAGGAATGCTGCTGGCAGCACCGCAAGGCAATAAATTCATTTATTCGGCCGGCATCAGCGAAGAAGGCAGTGTAAAAAGTGCGACGGACCGGTTATTTGGCCAGATTTGCAGCCGTGCAGCAGGCAAAACAATCGCCGATATGATTTCGAAAGCATTGCTCAGCCATGAAGATATACAGCTGCTGCAGGCGGCGTTGGATGCGAAAAAGAGTGAGGCGGTTGATACGGTTCCTTGTAATTGTATTCCCGGCCAATGTAAATGCAAAAAAGAACATAATATAAATTGCCACTAACAAGCAAGGAGTTGAGAGCGTAATGGAAAAAACATTGAATGTAGAAGGCATGACCTGTGCAGCGTGCGCAAAAGCGGTCGAACGAGCGGTCAATAAATTGCCCGGAGTAGACGAATCGAACGTCAATTTGGCAACTGAAAAAGTGAAAGTCGTTTATGACGAAGCGGCTGTTTCTGTGCAGGATATCCAAGATGCTGTCGAAAAAGCGGGATATAAAGCAAGTACTGACAGCGTCGTGAAAAGTTTTGTGATTGAAGGCATGACTTGTGCTTCCTGTGTCCAAGCCGTTGAACGAGCGACGCGCAAACTGCCGGGAGTGGCTGAATCGAATGTCAATATGGCCACCGAAAAAATGGTGATCCGCTATGATCCATCCGTTTTGGCCATCTCGGATATCAAATCGGCGGTCAGCGACGCCGGCTACGAAGCGCATGACGATGAATCGACAATCGATTCCGCTGATGAAGATCGGGAAAAAAAGCAGCAGCATATAAAAGAAATGTGGAGAAGGTTCTGGATGTCCGCCGCTTTGACTGTGCCGCTCCTACTCATCTCAATGGGGCATATGTTCGGAATGCCGCTGCCGTCAATCATCGATCCTGAAATCAACCACACGAATTTTGCCATGATCCAGCTGCTTTTGACCATTCCTGTGATGATCTTAGGGGCGAAATTCTTCACAGTAGGATTCCGCACTTTATTTAAAGGGCATCCGAATATGGACTCGCTTATCGCGTTGGGGACAAGTGCGGCGTTTGTGTACAGCTTGGTTGTCACAGCGTTCATGTTTGCCAGCAACGAGCACGCTGCTGATAACCTGTACTACGAATCAGCTGCAGTCATTCTGACGCTGATCACCTTAGGGAAATATTTTGAAGCCTTGTCAAAAGGCAAAACGTCTGAAGCCATCAAAAAATTGATGGGGATGGCGCCGAAATCCGCTGTTGTTTTCAGAGACGGCGAAGAGCGTGAAATCTCTGTCGATGAAGTGGAAGTAGGAGACATCGTCGTCGTCAAGCCGGGGGAAAGAATGCCGGTGGACGGAATCGTTACAGAAGGCACCACGTCTGTCGACGAATCGATGATTTCGGGTGAGAGTTTGCCGAGCGACAAAGCTCCGGGAGACGCCATCGTCGGAGCGAGCATCAACAAGAACGGTGCAATCCGCTATCGTGCGACAAAAGTCGGCAAAGACACCGTGCTCGCGCGGATCATCAAATTGGTGGAAGATGCACAAGGCTCGAAAGCGCCGATTGCCCGATTGGCAGACATCATTTCGGCATACTTTGTGCCTGTTGTCATCGGTTTGGCATTGATTTCAGGCCTGGCCTGGTATTTCGGCGGCCAGACAGCTGTCTTTGCGCTGACGATCACGATTTCCGTATTGGTCATTGCCTGCCCCTGCGCCCTCGGCCTTGCGACGCCGACTGCGATTATGGTCGGCACCGGGAAAGGCGCGGAACATGGCGTATTGATCAAAAGCGGTGAAGCGCTGGAAACCACCCATAAAATACAAACAATCGTCTTTGATAAAACAGGAACCATTACGGAAGGAAAGTTGAAAGTGACTGATATTGTGTTGGCTGACAGCACATTAACAGAAGAACAATTGCTGGCGCTTGCGGCGTCCGCTGAAAAAGGTTCTGAACATCCCATCGGGGAAGCGATTGTTGAAGCGGCAGCTAAAAAAGGGCTGCTTCTTGGCAAAGGCGAAGCGTTCAAGGCGATTCCAGGCCATGGTCTGGAAGTTGAGATAGACGGCCGCAAAGTGTCAATCGGCAATCGCAAGTTAATGGCTAGCCAAAATATTTCGCTCAGCGTCCTATCGGAAGCGGCCGACAATTTGGCGGGCCAAGGGAAGTCATTGATGTTTATCGCAGCAGACGGAAAACTGGCTGGCGCAATTGCTGTGGCTGACACAATCAAAGAATCGAGTGCCTTGGCGATCCGCCGACTGCAGAAAATGGGCATCGAAGTCGCCATGCTGACAGGCGATAATAAGCTGACAGCTGAAGCAATCGCCAAACAAGTCGGGGTGGACCGTGTCCTGAGTGAAGTTTTGCCTGAGGATAAAGCGGACGAAGTCAAAAAACTTCAAGCAGAAGGCAAAGTTGTGGCAATGGTCGGAGATGGCATAAACGATGCGCCGGCTTTGGCGCAGGCGGATGTCGGCATCGCTATCGGCTCCGGCACTGACGTAGCAATGGAATCAGCGGATATCGTGCTGATGAGAAGCGATTTGCTGGATGTCTTGACTGCAGTGGATTTGAGCAAATCCACAATCAAAAACGTAAAACAAAACCTGTTCTGGGCTTTCGCCTATAATATTCTGGGCATACCGGTAGCGATGGGAATCCTCTATTTGTTCGGAGGCCCGCTGCTGAGCCCGATGATTGCCGGCGCCGCCATGAGTTTCAGTTCCGTTTCGGTGTTGATCAATGCCTTGAGGCTTAAAGGCTTCAAACCGGCGGTTGCCTAAGATAACGTTGACGGAGGGATGAAGATGGGCGAAGCAATGGAAATGGTGCTGTATACGCGCCCCACCTGCAGCGACTGCCAGGATGCCAAGACCTATCTCGCGGTCCATGACATTTCCTACGAACACAAGGATGTCGAAGCGGCTAGGGAATTGGAGATCGATATGAAAGAGATATCCGGTAGCCGCATCGTGCCATTGTTCGCTTTCTATAAGAGAGGTTTGTTCGGAAAGCGCAGGCTGGAACACCATTTTATCGGCTTTGAAGAGAATAAGGAAGAGCTCAAGCGCTTATTTGCGCTCCTATAAGCAAAAGGCCGCTGCCCAATCGAGGGCAGCGGCCTTTTATTAGTCTTTCCGGAATACCCAGGCACGCTGGGCGATAAATCCGAAGATGAATAACACGGCGTCGACCATCACTTTGAGAATGACTTCTCCGCGGCCAAGCCATTCAGCATAGAGCAGATGGACAGAAGCCGCAGATACCAGCATGATAAAACCGGCCAGCAGATAATAGCGGTAAAATGACTGGCGGCTGCCTTGTTTGAACACTTTATTGCGGTTGATATAGTAATTGAACAGCGACGACAGCACGCGTGCTGCAATGGTAGCGAAAATGATGAACAGCTCGGGAGCTTCATCGCGCAGCAACTGGATGAAAATCCAATAAAGGCCGATATCCAGCCCGAACGAAGCGGCACCCGAAATTCCGTAAAGCAGGAACACTTTATAGATATGGAATGAATCTTTGAGCGGATTGAAATGCGACGATTTATTGGCATCAAGGTAGACGGTTTGGATTGGCACTTCTGAAATCGGGATGTAATTTTTCTTTAATGCGGCTAGAACGTTCATCTCGTATTCAAAGCGCTCGCCGAGGACACCGAGCAGCCGGGGCAAGTATTTGACCGGTATGCCCCGAAGCCCTGTCTGGGTGTCGGCCAGCACAGTTCCAGTGGACAGCCTGAACAGCAAGCGGGTGAAACGATTGCCGAAGCGGCTCCGGAAAGGCACTTCCTTATGGTTGAAATCCCGCGCCCCAAGAACGACGTGGTTCGGTTCTTCAGCCATTTCCCGGCTCAGTTTAATCATGTCCGAAACCAGATGCTGGCCATCGGCATCGGCGGTGATGATGGCATCGAACGGCAATTGTTCGTTGAGTATGTAATGGAATGCGGTTTTGAGGGCGCGCCCTTTCCCTTGGTTTGCAGCATGCCGCAGCACAGTGGCTTGCGGGATGGAGAGAAGGGAGCTGAAAAAATCGGCATATTCGGGGCCGCTGCCATCATCGACGACGATAATATGCGGAAAACCGGCAGCCAGTATGTCCTCAATCAAGTCGAGGCAATTGCTGCCTGGTTTATATGCTGGAATTACGACAGCAATGTGCATCATCTGCTTGTCCCCCTTTGCGCAATTTCAGAATGTGCTACGGCAATTCCACATAGTATATAAGGTTTTATATGACTAAATACTTAGTACTCAATTACCCTTATTCGATGGCTCTTACTCTATTCTTAAGGAATTCTTCAGAAAAGGCAGGACTGTTTGTTAAGATTTACCTCTTATACTAAAGGCAGGAAGTAGAAAGGGGCATAACAATGATTGAAATTAACACGCTATCCCATTCTTTTGCAATCGGCAAAAAAGGAAATGAACGCAAAATTCCAGTATTGGAAGAGATTACACTCCACGTCAAACAAGGAGAGATTGCCGCGATTTTAGGGAAAAGCGGATCGGGCAAGTCGACGCTGTTGAACATTCTGGCGGGCTTCATGGTTCCGGAATCCGGGGCGGTGGCAGTCGGAGGGCAGGAAATTTCTTCGCTGAAAGAATCAGAGATGGCAGATTTCCGGCTGAAGAACTTTGGCTTCATCTTTCAAAGTTTTCAATTGATGCCGGGGCTGAATGCCTTTGAAAATATCGAATTGCCATTGAAGATAAAAGGCATGAAAGCGCCGGAGCGGAGAGCGGTGGTGGAAAAACTGATGATGGAAGTCGGGTTGTCAGAAGTCGCCAGCCATTATCCGAATGAGCTGTCAGGAGGCCAGCAGCAGCGCGTCAGCATCGCTCGTGCGTTAATCACCAACCCGCCGGTTATTTTGGCGGATGAACCGACCGGAAGTCTCGACTCTGAAACAGAGCAGGAAATACTGGACTTGATCCGTTCGCTCAACCGCAATCTTGGCGTGACATTCGTGATCATCACCCATGATGATGAAGTGGCGGGAATTGCCAACCGGCAGTACCGGCTGCATGATGGGAAATTAGTGAAAGGGGTGCAGCGCCATGCAATTTAAAGATCAGCTCGGGTTTATCGGGCAGCACATGAAACGCAACAAACTGCGGGTGGCGACGACGATACTCGCTGCTACAATGGGCTGTGCTTTTCTCATTGTCCTGGCTTCAGTCGGCTTCGGCCTGCACAAAACCTTGTCGGATGATATCTTGGAAAACCGGACCGTAACGAAAATCGAAGTTCCTGGCAAGGAAGATTCGGACAGTGTGATAACGCCCCAGGAAGCGGAAGCAATGCGCGGAATTCCGCACGTCAAAGCCGTAGCAGAACGGAGCCGGCCACAGGCTGAAGGAGAAGCTCGTTTAGGAGAACGGAGCGCATATGCTGATTTGGTGTTTGTCCAGTTTGGCAATGAAGAAAAAGCAGGGCTTGCTTTATCGGATGGCGCCATGCCCGCTGCAGAAGGAGAAGTGCTGGTGGGCTATCATTTTGCCCAGTCGCTCGTAACGGAGGAAGAACAAGAAAACGCTGCCGAAGGGGAAGAGTTGGATGGTTTTGCCGGAAGTTTGGTGGGCCAGACTTTCGAAATCGAGCTGAAGCCATTTGAAGGGGAAGGTGAGCCTGTCACCCGGGAATTCACAGTAGCGGGAGTTACAGAAGAGCCGGCGAAAGACTGGATGATGGACAGCTCGATTTATGCGGATGCATCATGGAGTAAAATCATTGCAGAAAGCTTAGGGACCGAAGAGACGCCACGTGAAGTGCTTGTTTATGCGGACGAATTGCAATACGTAAAAGGCATCACGGAAAAGCTGAAAAAGGATGGCTATTACGTCTATTCCGTTACGGAAGAGTTGGGTTCGATGAACATGTTCTTCACCCTATTAAAAGCAGGGTTGATTTTTGTTGGAACGATTGCGATTTTAATCGCTTCAATCGGCATCTTTAATACGATGACGATGGCTGTGACAGAGCGTACGCGTGAAATCGGCGTCATGAAAGCGATCGGTGCACAACCGAAACTGATTCAGCGCCTGTTCCTTATGGAAAGTGCGGCAATCGGCATCATCGGCACCGTCCTGGCAGTCATCATTTCCTATGGCATCAGCATGCTTGCGAACTGGCTAGTGCCGATGATCGTCATGAGCTCGCTTGGAGAAGAAGAAACGGGGGATTTCAATATCCTGATTTCCGTTATTCCGTGGCAGCTGGTCGCGATTTCAGCAGCCATCAGCATCGGGGTCTCTATGATTTCCGGATGGCGTCCAGCGCGCAAAGCGACGCAAATCGATGTGATTCAGGCTTTGCGCCAGGAATTATAGGTGCTGCATACGGCAAATGCAGCTGTTGCAAGTAAATAAAAATACCTGCTAGCCATGCAGACATATACGATAAAACCCGCGCGATTCCATTGGAATCGCGCGGGTTTTTCGTGCTATTCAACAGCGCCGGTGTGATACGGTGATTGTCAGGGCCTAATCCATGACATCCTCGGGCCGGTAGCCTTCTTGCAGCTCTTTGATCGACAAGCCGAACGTCATTTCGAGATGCGGGTAATCCTTGAAACGCCGCCAATCGCCGCCCCATGAAAACCCGAGCTCTTTGCCGATGGCGGCCACTTCGAACCAGTCGCTCTCGCCATTGCGGTTCACGTCGCGCTCAATGTCCCAGACAACGCCGCCGTTGCCGTCGCGCAAAGCAAAGTCGATGGCAAGGCCGTAATTGTGGTACGAACCGCCGCCTTGTACTTGTGTCACGACATTGCCCGGCGCACTCCGCCCCTGGGCATGCAGCCGGTCCTGCTCATCGCGTGAACGGAACCCGTCGGTGATAATGATGTCGATGCCGGCTGCTGAAGCCAGGCGGACGAGTTCATCGCGCTTTTCTTCGATTATGGGATGCAAGCCCGAAGGCATCGGACGCTGCTTCAATTCTTCGCGAAACTCCATTTCCCGTTGAATCCATATAAATGAAAAACCGCCAAGGACCAATAAAAAAAGAACGGAAAAAGCGGTTTTAAGCTGTTTCAATCGTTTCACCCCTCTGCTTTTATTGTACCAAAAATCGTCGCGAGGGTATCTGCTGAAAGTTTTTGATAGGATAGAGGAAAGACTGGAAAGGGGCAATGGAGAAATGGTTATTGAATTGATGAAATCCCACGCATCCGTGCGTGATTACAAAGACAAGCAATTGAGCCGGGAGGAGCTAAGCGAATTGATCGAGGCAGCCCAGCATGCGGCAACTTCGCATTTTGTGCAGGCCTACTCGATCGTTTGGGTGACGGACCGCGACAAGCGCAAGAAACTGGGGGAATTGTCCAAAAATGTAAAGCAAATGGAAGGCGCTGGCGCCGTGCTGTTGATGTGTGCGGACTACAATCGCTTGAAACATGCGGCGGAATTGCAGGGCGGATTGATTGTCTTTGACCAAGCGGAAAACCTGATCGTCGCCGTGACGGACGTCGGGCTGCTGGCACAAAACCTGGCGCTTGCGGCGGAATCGAAAGGCTACGGCATCTGCTATATCGGCGGCGTGCGCAATAATATGCAGGCAATCAGCGATTTGGTCGGCTTGCCGGAAGGCGTGTTCCCTGTCTACGGGCTGACAATCGGCGTGCCGAACGAAGCCAATGAAGTGAAGCCGCGTTTGCCGGTGGAAGCGATTTTGCATGAAAATGACTACGACGAAGAAAAATACAGCAGCTTATTGCCGGCATACGATGCCACTGTGCAGAACTATTACGAAGCGCGCAGCACGAACCAGAAACAGGCGACATGGACGCAGCAGATGGCGCAGTTCCTGAGTACGCCAAAGCGTCCGGACATTAAAGAAGTGCTGGCGAAAAAAGGCTATCATTTTAAATGAGGGGGATACCTATGGAAATCGCGATTTTTGGTGCAACTGGCCGTGTCGGCGAACAGATACTGAAACAGGCCCTTGCTGACGGGCACCATGTCAAAGCACTCGTGCGCTCAACAAAACTTGAACCGCACCCGAATTTGGAAATGATCGTCGGCGACGTGCGCAAAGCCGAAGACGTCGAACGCGTGATTGCCGGCACTGGCGCAGTTTTCAGCGCAATCGGAACCGGCCGCACGACCACGCTTTCGGAAGCTGCGCCATTGATTGCGGCCGCGATGAAAAAGCATGGCGTCTCGCGCATCATTGCCATCGGCACAGCAGGCATCCTCGACAGCCGGCTGTCACCGGGGCTGCTGCGCTACCAAGGCGGCGACTCCAACCGAAAATTGACGTTTGCAGCTGAAGAACATGAAAAAATGTACCGCGAGCTGGAAAACAGCGCTTTGGATTGGACAATCGTCTGTCCAACCTACCTGCCAGATGGCGAAGCACGCGGCAATTACCGCACAGAAAAAGATCTGCTTCCGGAAGGCGGCAAGGAAATCACGGTGGGCGACACGGCTGCGTTTGCCTATAACTTGCTGGCGCATCCGGAATTCCTGCAGCGCCGTGTCGGCCTTGCGTATTAAAAGGACAGCGGGGAGCTGGAATTTATGGTGAAATGGAGCGTCCGGTTATTGCTGGCAGCTATCGCCGTGCTTTTGGCGGCAATTGCCGGTTTTGTGATTTATGCGCAATTCGATTATGGGCCAAGCGCTGAACTGAAAGAACGCGTCGCTGTTGATGCGCTCGAACGGGACGGATCCGGCTTGATTTTCCAGCCGGAAAAACCGAACGGCAAAGGCGTCATTTTGTACCAAGGTGCGAAAGTGGAAGCTGCTGCATACGCCTATCTGGCTGAAAAGCTGCAAGCCGCAGGCTACACGGTAGCCATACCGGACATGCCGCTGAAATTTCCAATCCTCGCTGCGGGCAAAGCTGACGAAGTGATCGCGACTTATCCGGCAGTCGAAAAATGGTTTATCGGCGGGCATTCCCTTGGCGGCGTAGCCGCTGCCCAGTACGCAGAAGAACATCAGGACGAGCTCGCCGGCCTTTATTTTCTGGCGGCCTATCCTGTTGGTGATTTTGCGTTGAGTGATTTGCCGATGCTGTCGGTGTCTGCGGAAAACGATGGCTTGACGCTTCCGCAAGACATCAAAGAACGGCAGATGCTGTTTTCGGCGAACAGTGAATTCATTGAAATAGCTGGCGGCAACCATGCCCAATTCGGCTTGTACGGCGAGCAGAAAAACGACTTGCCCGCCGCCATCAGTCCGCTCGACCAGCAAGACCAAGTGGCCCAGGCTTTACTGGACTGGATGGCGAATAAATAAAAGCACATGATTTTTGAAAAGCGCATTGCATGCATAATAATCATCAAAAAAGGGAATAAACCAGTAAATGACACTTTACCGGAGGGATTTCCGTGGCAGAACTGATGGATAAGGAACAAGTGCTGATGGCCTATTACGCCCAATATTACCGTGAGGCTTCAACAGATGAAGTGAGAAAGCTGGACGCCAGGCTTTCTGAAGGATTGGGCGAGGCGCGCTACGCAGAATTGATGGAAGAATTGATCGATGAAGGATTGGCTATCGGCATGGCAGAAGTGGAAAAGCGGGAACAGCAAGGTTCTCCTGCACCTATGGCGACAAACGAAGGGATGCTCTACATAAACAATGTGTTGAATCTGCAGTCCTACGCAGTGGAAGAGAATCAGCTCGATTACTTGCAAAACCATCTGGAGACAAGTGGATTGGAATTGACGCTTGAACCTGTCAAAAGTTACATCCAGGAAGTTATCGATAAAGAAGCGGATGAAGAACCTAATTCCAACCGTCCTTGAACAGAAACGCATAAAAAAACCGCCTTTCCGAAATGGAAAGGCGGTTTTCGCGTTTACAGGCCCAAGACGAAAAATGCCAGAAAGATGGTGAGGACCACAATGGTATTGGTGATTGCCGCAGTCCGTTTTGAAACCGGTTCGTCCAGTGAAGGGATACGGTCGACGACTTTCATCATAACGAAAATAAGGCCCGCAGTGAGCAATAAAGTCACCAAAAGATTCATATCGTACACCCGGACGTCGATAAAGCGGATCAGCACGACCGAGAAGGCGAGGATCATGCCGTTGACAAGATTTTTCTTTTTCATAAGAGCTCCTTTAATTCGTTTTCAAGAAAAGGTTTGGCGGAAAGCAGCCCGGTGAATTCCTTGTAGCGCTGGAATTGGCCGGGTGCAGGCTTGCGTCCGGTTTTATAAGCGCGGATTAAAATGTTCTTCGGTGTGTTTTCGATGTCGATAAACTCCACCAATTGTGTTTCATAGCCGACAAGCGACAGCAGCTCCGCGCGGATGGAATCCGTCGCAAGTGCGCTGAAGCGTTCTTTGATCAAGCCGTGCTGGAGCATAAGCCCAAGTTCCGGTGCATCGATTTGGCTATTCAATTCGTGCTGGCAGCAAGGGACGCTCAAAATGACTTTGGCGTTCCACTTTACGGCGCGCGACAACGCCATATCCGTTGCGACGTCGCAGGCGTGCAGCGTGACCACCATGTCCACTGCCGATTCTTCATTGTAATCGTTGATGTCGCCGACCAAAAACTCCAGTTGGCTGTAAGAAAGGTCGTCGGCAATGCGTTGGCATTCCTCAATGACTTCTTTTTTCAAATCGAGTCCGGTGACGCGCAGGTCAAGCCCTTTTTCGACGCGCAAATAATGGTACAAGGCAAACGTCAAATACGATTTCCCGGAACCGAAATCGAGAATCCGCACGGGCCGGTCTTTCGGAAGGTGGGCAAGCGCATCGTCGATGAACTCGATAAAACGGTTGATTTGGCGGAATTTATCGTATTTCTGTTTTTTCACGCTGCCATCCGGATTTTGGACGCCAAGCCGCACGAGGAATGGATAAGGGATGCCGTCCTCCAGCAGGTAGCGTTTTTTGCGGTTATGGGAAAGTTCAGCGGCTTTTTGCGCCGTTTTTTCCGTTTTCCACGACACCTTGAATTTCTTCGACAATTGGAGTTGCACTTTTTCTTCCGTGAACTGGAAGAGTCCTTGCCGGAAATCTTCGAACAAAGACTCGAGCTTCGCAGCCGCTTCCTGCATCGACAGGTTTTCATGTTTCAGTACATGTTCAAACTGATATTCGAATTGGATGAAGTATTGATTTTTGATTTCCACAGGCTTCAGTTTAATGCGTTTGATGCTATTGGATTTTAAGCGCGGCTGGCTGATCGTGCCCGCTACCAATTCCCGCTGGCTGATGCGGGCTGTCAATTCTTCGTTCATAGTTTGGATGTCCATTGGATTTCCTTTCGTTGCACATAATGCTTCCATTTTATCATGGCTGGCTCGAAAAGGGCGATTGGAGCGTTTGGAAACCAGGGCTTTTGCCAATCACATAATTTGGAATTTTGTGATAAAATCAAAAGTGGATTGATAACGTTTACATCGAGGGGGGATGGAAGTGGCTATTTTACAAAAAACGGTCGGACAAGTCGTGCGTGAGCAAGCGGCGCTGCATCCGGACACAGAGGCATACGTCTATCCGGAGCATGGCATCCGGAAAACCTATCAGGAATTCAACGAGGAAACGGATCGCCTCGCAAAGGCATTTATGGGAATGGGCATCGCCAAAGGGGAGCATGTTGCCATCTGGTCAGACAATAAGCGTGAATGGCTGCTGAGCCAATTCGCAACGGGCAAGATGGGCGGTGTCTTGGTAACTGTCAACACAAGCTACCAAGCGAGTGAATTGGAATACTTGCTGCAGCAATCCGATGCCACGACCCTGATATTGGGGGAGGAGTTCAAAGGCTCGAATTACATCGACATCCTGAACGCGGTATGCCCGGAGCTGAAGACAGCCGAAAAAGGCGCAATCGAATGCAGCCGGCTGCCCCATTTCAAACGGGTTATCGTCATGTCTGAAAGGAGCTATCCTGGCACCTATACGTGGAGCGAGTTTGAAGCTTTCGCGAGCGGCGTTTCGGACGGGGAACTGGAAATCCGCTTCGAGTCGATGGAGCCGGAAGACGTCATCAATATCCAATACACTTCCGGTACGACAGGCTTTCCGAAAGGCGTCATGCTGACGCATTTGAACGTGGTCAATAACGGGAAACTGGTCGGCGATACGATGAACCTGACGGAGAAAGACCGGCTGTGCATTCCAGTTCCGTTCTTTCATTGCTTTGGCTGTGTGCTTGGAACAATGGCAGCGGTGACACATTCATCCACGATGGTCATTGCCGAACAATTCGAACCGAAAAAAGTGCTGCAGATGGTTCAGGATGAAAAATGCACGGCCCTTCACGGCGTGCCGACGATGTTCATAGCTGAGCTCAACCATCCTGATTTTAAATCATTTGATACCTCTTCCCTGCGTACAGGCATCATGGCCGGTTCGCCATGCCCGATTGAAGTCATGAAGAAAGTGATCAGCGATATGGGGGCATCGGAAATTACCATTGCTTACGGCCAGACCGAATCTTCTCCGGTCATCACGCAGACGCGCGCTGATGATGACATCAAAAAGCGGGTAGCGACTGTCGGCAAGCCCCATGCAGAAGTCGAAGTGAAAATCATCGACCCGGCAAGCGGCGACAGTGTGGCTGCCGGTGTGCCAGGCGAACTTTGCACGCGAGGCTACCATATCATGAAAGGCTATTATCATAACGAAGAAGCGACCCGTGATGCCATCGACAGCGAAGGCTGGCTGCATACGGGCGATATCGCGGTCGAAGACGAGGACGGCTATATTGCCATCACCGGACGCATGAAGGACATGGTCATCCGGGGAGGCGAGAATATCTACCCGCGCGAAATCGAAGAATTCCTTTACCGCCATCCAGCGATCCAGGACGTCCAAGTCGTCGGAGTGCCGGATCAGAAATACGGGGAAGAGCTGATGGCGTGGATCATTCTCAAGGACGGCGAAAAACTGGATGCTGAAGGATTGCGGGAATATTGCACCGGCAAAATTTCCCGCCATAAGATACCGCGCTATTTTGAATTCACGAAGGATTATCCGATGACAGCATCCGGCAAAATCCAGAAATTCAAGCTGCGGGAGCAAGCGGCGGAACTCAGCCGGAGAACGGAAGTCTAAAACACAGGCAGGAAACCAGGCGCGCAGCACCTGGTTTCCTGCTTTTTTGAACTTCCGGACAGTTTTTTGCGCAAGCCGATTGTTTAAAGAAAGCCGAATGCGGGGAAGATAGGAAGAGAAGAGCCATCTCAAAGTCGAGATATTTCCCGTTTACAGCAGCAGTCCCGGACTTGATGCAAAAAAGGAGAGAGAATAATGGCAAATGTGAAATTGGCAATTATCTATTACAGCTCAACAGGCACTAATTATAAAATGGCAAAATGGGCAGAAGAAGCCGCTGCGTCGGTTGGTGCAGAAGTGAAATTGGCGAAAGTGAAAGAAAATGCGCCACAGCAGGCTATCGCATCGAATCCGGCTTGGCAGGCACACGCGGAGGCGACAGCCGACGTACCGGAAGCGGAAGTGGATCTGCTTGATTGGGCAGATGCCATCATCTTCAGCATCCCGACGCGCTTTGGCCATGTTCCGTCCCAATTCCAGCAGTTTTTGGATTCGACGGGCGGCTTATGGGCGCAAGGCAAATTAGCCAATAAAACCGTCAGCGCCATGTCATCTGCACAAAATGCTCACGGCGGACAGGAAGCAACGGTCCTCGCGATTTACACAAGCATGTTCCATTGGGGAGCCATCGTGGCTGCGCCGGGCTATACGGACGAATCGCTGTTTAAAGCAGGCGGCAATCCTTACGGCACAACCGTTTCTGTTGACCAGGACAATAACATGGTGGAAGACGTGGAAGATGCCGTGAAGCACCAGGCGAAGCGCACTGTACAAGTGGCTGGATGGATGAAAGACGGACAAGGCAAGTAAGGGATTCGCACATCTGTAGACACGGCAGGCGGACTCGACGCGAGTCCGCCTGTTAATATTCTAGTGGACAAAGGAGCTGAAGGCAGTGGAATGGCTCAGCTTATTATTTGTAATCGGTTTTGTATTTATCCATCTATTTTCAAAGAGAATGAAGCTCATGAAAGTCTTGCCGCGAAGCCGATTCCTGTCGATTGCAGGAGGAATATCCGTGGCTTACGTTTTTCTGCACTTGCTGCCAGAACTCGGTGTTTTTCAGGAGGAGCTGGAAGGCGAAGTCGGAAATGAAGGCTGGAGCTTTTTAGAAAGCCATATTTACCTGGTCGCTATGCTTGGGCTCATCATCTTTTATGGACTGGAACAGATGGTGAAATCGGCTAAACGGCGGCAGGCGGATATTCGAGAAGAAGGCGTGGAAGCCGGAGTTTTCTGGGTTCATATCGGTTCTTTCACGCTCTATAATGCTTTAATCGGCTATTTGCTGGTCCGTGAACATTACGATTCGGCATGGGGCATGCTATTCTTTTTCATCGCAATGGGCGTCCACTTCATCACGAATGATAAAGGGCTGCGGGCGGCGCATAAAGAAGAGTACGATCGATACGGCCGCTGGCTTCTGGCCGCTGCTATCCTGGTTGGGTGGGCTTTTGGGCTGGTATCGGAAGTCAGTGAATTGACGGTGTCGATTCTTACCGCATTGCTTGCAGGCGGCATCATCCTCAATGTCATGAAAGAAGAATTGCCAGAAGATCGCGAAAGTAGTTTTGTTTCTTTTTGCTTAGGTATAGTTGGTTACTCTGTCTTATTATTGATATTATAAATAATTTAACGCTAATTAATAGCGTTTGATTTTAATTTTTGATATGATTGCTTGACCAATACACGTACAAAGAACGACTTCTCCAAATTCAATGAGCTGGGGTGTTATCAGTGATTTCACAAGAAGAAAAAATAGTTTTTGAATGTGAACTGAATAAGCTTAGCCATGAGTATCGGAAATGTCAAAATGACCTCGTGAAATCACAGATCAAAGAAGACATTATATTTTTGTATGCCGTGCTTGAAAGACCGCCAGAACAGAAATCCGAAAAAAAATAACCCTAATTTTGAAAGCCGCTGGAATGTCCAGCGGCTTTTTTGCGTTTCGCTGTAAAATCAGTGCTTTGTGAACGTTTCCTGTAACAAAATGGAGAATTAACCGCTTCAGCCATGCGTGGGAAACGGCAACAAAGGGCAGTTGCTTTATAATGGAAGCATGAGCAATCGAAAGGGAGAATGGGACAATGGAGTTGAAACAGCTCGCATTTGAACAGAGAAAATGGATGGTTCTGCTAACGGCGGCATCCCTTGCAAAAGGAGCGGCAATGGTCGGGCAAGCCTTGTTTTTTGTGCTCGCCGTCAATGGCGTTTTTCTTGAAGATGCTGCGTTTGCCGATATCACACCTTATTTATATGGGTTATTGGGCGCCATTTTGCTGCGTGCCTTCTGTGGCTATGCAATCGGCCGCGCAGGAGTCGAATTGTCGACTGAAGTGAAATTGAAGCTGCGCCGGCAATTGATTAGCTCGTTTGCAGCGGATCCGCTACTGGCTTCGGAACATGGCCAGTCAGGCCGGAAAGTGAGTTTGCTTATGGACGCAGTTGATGAAGTAGACGGCTATTTCAGCAAATATATCCCGCAAATGATCCAAACTTACATCATTCCGATTGTGCTGCTTGCGGTCATTTTCTACCAGCATTGGATAACGGGGCTGATCATTTTGGTAACAGCGCCGTTTATCCCGGTATTCATGGCGCTCGTGGGAATCCGCACAAAAGAAAAAGCGGATGAGCAGATGGAAAAACTGGGGCAATTCTCAGGGACATTTTTGGACGTCCTTCAAGGCCTTACTACATTGAAACTGATGGGACAGGCGGACCGCCAGCAGAAAACCATTAAAAAGAGCAGCCTCGATTTCCGGGATTCCACGATGGAAGTGCTGAAATCCGCCTTTTTATCTTCGTTGATGCTGGAATATATTTCGATGCTGAGCATGGGGATCATTGCGCTTGAAATCGGGCTGCGCCTTGTCGTATTCGATAGCCTGACTTTCTTTACAGCATTTTTCGTCATGATTCTCGTTCCGGATTTTTTCAATATGCTGAAAGATTTCGGGAGTGCGTTCCATACGGGCAGAAGCAGTGCGGCTGCGGCTGGCCGTTTATCGGAGGAGTTAACGAAAAAGACGGAACCGGTCCGTTTTGGAAACACCGAATTGGCATTGCAAGGCCCTGGCCTATTGGAACTGGAGGAGTTGGAATTCCAATACGGCGGTGGATTTTCACTTGGCCCCGCTACATTGGAGATTCCCCCGTTCAGCCAGGTCGCATTCATCGGCAAAAGCGGTTCGGGAAAAACAACGCTGCTGCATGCGATAGCCGGTTTGCTGCCGCTGACCGGTGGCCGTCTGCTGGTGGATGGAATGGACAGACAAGATATATCGGAACAGTCCTGGTTCAGCCAAATGAGTTATATTTCCCAAAACCCCTATTTATTCGCTGGTTCTATCAAAGAAAACATCGCTTTGGGTGCAGGACGTATAGTGGCCGATGAAGAAATTATGGCAGCTGCAAAACAAGCGGGAATCGCTGAAATGGTCCTGTCTTTGAAACAAGGCTTCGATACCCCGGTAGGCGAAGCGGGGAGAGGGCTGTCCGGAGGGGAAAAACAGCGCATTGCTTTGGCGCGGGCCTTCCTAAAACAACCGTCCCTCATATTATTCGATGAACCGACAACTGGGCTGGACTTAAAAACCGAACGAATTTTACAGAAATCCATGGCCGAGCTCGGCAAAGGTGCGACTGTATTGATTGTTGCCCACAGGCTCCACACGATCAAAAAAGCAGATATGATTCTCGTTCTGGATAACGGAAAACTTGCTGGAACCGGCTCGCATTCTGAATTATTGAGTTCTGAGCCGCTGTACCGGGAAATGATCGAAGCGCAATTTGGAGGTGTCCTGCAATGAGCGGATTGAAACAAATATTATTTTTGACTCTCCATGAAAAAAGAGATGTTGCGCTCGCGGTATTCTTCGGCTTTCTGGCAGGCGTCGCAGGCGTTGCGCTTCTCGCTTCCAGCGGCTATTTGATTTCACGTGCGGCGCTGACTTCGCAGATGACGATTTTGATCGTCATGGGCGCGTGCCTGAAATTATTCGGACTGGCTTCCGCTTTGAGCCGCTATGCGGAAAGGCTGTTTTCACATCGCGCAACATTTACGATGCTCAGCAATTTGCGTTCGTCTTTCTTCGAAAAACTATCGCCGTTGGCACCGGGCATCTTCAGCCAGTACCGAAGCGGCGATTTGCTGGCGCGCATCGTCGGCGATGTTGAGAGCCTGCAGAATTTTCTGCTGCGCGTCCTGTATCCGCCAATCGTGCTGCTTCTTGTCTTTCTCAGTACGATTTTCTTCAGCGCCTACTTCTCTATGGGGATTGCAGCCGTCATTGCCATCGGCGCATTCTTGACGGTTTTTGCAGTGCCTGCGGTTTTTGCAATGCGGCAACGGGCCATTCACAATGCTGCACGGGCAAGTCGCGCATCGCTTTCAACAGAATCGGCCGAGCTGTTGCACGGCTTCCGCGACTTGAAGATCAATCAGCGGCTTGAACAAAAGCAACAGCAATTGGAGGATTTCTCCGGTGATTATGGAAGCCAGCAGCGCAAGGAGGGGCTTGAAGAAAACTTGAGCCAGTCGGTGAATGGATTGGTTGCCCTCCTCGCGTCCTTTTTTGTACTGGGCCTCGGCGCGTATTTTACAGCTGCAGGCGAATTGGATGGTTTATATCTCGCCATGCTGGTGATGATCTCGTTGGGGGCATTTGAAAACGTCTCTCCGATGGCAGCATTTCCGGCTCATTTCGAGGAAAACCGAAAAGCGGCGAGCCGTTTGGATGAAGTTGCGCCAGCTGCACCAGTCCTGAAAGGGGATGGACAGCCTCCTCAATGGCCGTTCGTTATCACGCTGGACAACATCAACTTCACTTACAGAGGGGAAGAACGTGCTGCTTTAACCGATATCTCCCTGCAAATTGAGCCGGGTACGAAAACGGCAATCGTGGGTCCGAGCGGTTCCGGCAAATCGACACTTCTTCAGCTCTTATTGAATATCTTGGAACCGGATGAAGGAACGATCCGGCTTGGCGGGCGTGAGCTGGCCGAATTGGATCAGGAAAAAGTATGGGAAAGCATGAACGCGGTGCTCCAGGAAAACCATTTCTTCTTTGGGACGATTAAGAGCAACTTGCTGATTTCCAATGAATCGGCATCCGACGAACAATTGGAAGCGGCGCTGTCGCAAGTCCAACTGGCTGAATTTGCGCTGTCGATGAAAGTCGGCGAAAAAGGCCAAAACTTATCAGGCGGCCAAAAGCAGCGCTTGGCTATTGCCCGGGCAATAATTCGGAAAAAACCGCTTTGGATATTGGATGAGCCGCTTTCCTCGGTAGATGGGGTTACGGCACAAGCTATCTACTCGGAGCTTTTCAGCCGCGACAAAGAAGAGTCTTTCATCATTGTGAGCCACGATTTAGCTGCCCTTAGCCAGATGGACCAAATCATTGTTATGGACGGCGGCAGAATAGTGGAAAGCGGAACATACGAAGGATTGATGGAGAAAAAAGGTTATTTCTATGAATTGAAACAAATTGAAAAAGATGTTTTTGCCTAGAAAAGGCATGCCGCGTTTGACCAGCGGCATGCCTTTTCTTATTTCATCAATAAATTCTGTCCTTTTTGTTCCTGCTCCAATTTCATCTTTTCAAGTTCGAGGCGCAGCTTCTCGGTTTCGAGGATGAAATTTTCGTGTTTGATTTTTTCGAGTTCCTGCTCTTTGACGATCCATTGATTTTTCATTTCGGCGTGTTTGAGCCAGTAGGAACCGATAATAGCGACGAGAGGGATTGAAAAAATCATGATGATTGTCAGTGTACCAGTCATGAAAAACACCTCTTTCCCGTATTTCTTCTTAGTCCAAGTATACTGCATTTGCAAAAAAGCAGAAAGTGGGGTTTGCGAAATACATGACAAGTGTCATGTAGTAAACAGGCGTTTATGACTTATTTGTCAGGTGCAGAATCTTTATGATTAGGATAATAAGTTATCCAGCCGCTTGAGCATGGATAGTAGGAGGAAGAACATGAGCAGAGAAAAAACAGCACAATTGCGCAAATTCGTTGCCCCTTTCGAAGGGTCAGACGTAAAAGCAAGTGTACGCCAAATAATGAACACCATTCCGCCATTCATCATTTCATGGGTTTTGGCATACCTGACATTGGACATCTCGATTTGGCTGACAGTTGCATTCTCAGCTATTGCTGCAGGATTCGTCATCCGCACATTCATCATCTTCCATGACTGCACACACGGATCATTCTTCAAAAACAAGAAAGCGAACGCTGTAGTCGGTACGATTACCGGTATTATGACGCTTTTCGCTTATGAAAAATGGAAACGCGAGCACTCTATCCACCATGCTTCAAGCGGAAACCTCGATAAACGCGGCGTCGGCGATATTTGGGTCATGACAATCGAGGAGTACGTTGAAGCTTCAAAATGGGAACGTTTCAAATACCGCATGTACCGCAACCCGTTGGTAATGTTTGGTGTGGGACCGCTATTCCTAGTCTTGATTTCAAGCCGTTTCAACCGCAAAGATGCACGTAAAAAAGAACGCAATAACACGTATTTGATCAACATCTCGCTAGTTGTTATCTACTCATTGCTTATCTGGGCAATCGGCTGGCAGGCATTCGTGATCGTACAAGGATTGACAATGTTTATCGCAGGAGCATTAGGCATTTGGTTGTTCTATGTACAGCACACATTCGAAGATTCGTATTTTGAAGACGAAAGCGAATGGGATTACGTGAAAGCGGCTGTAGAAGGAAGTTCATATTACAAACTTCCAAAAGTGCTTCAATGGGTAACTGGCAACATCGGTTTCCACCACGTGCACCATCTGAGCCCGCGTGTTCCAAACTACAATTTGGAAAAAGCGCATGAATCCACTCCGCCGCTTCAACAAGCGACAACGATTACCATCAAATCAAGCCTTAAATCATTGCGTTTTAAATTATATGATGCAAAAAACAAAACGTTTGTCACTTTCGGCGACATCAAGCATTTGCTGAACGAAAACAAACTCCCGGCTTAATCACGTAAAGAAAAAACCATTCTGCTGAATGGTTTTTTCTTTTTTCCATTATTTGATATGATAATGAATAATAGTGAATCGAGGAGCGAAATTATGCAAAGCTGGTACCAAATATTTCCGAAAAACCCGTGGCTCAGCTTATATGCCTGGGTCATCTTCTGTATCCTGCCGTTCTTTTTCATCTTCCGTTCATCGTCGCCGCTCGAAATTACATTGGGCATCTTGTTATTGATCATGTTCTTTCTGGCGTATCGGTTGTCATTCAATTCGAAAACCGGCTTCGTGTATGTGTGGATCAGCGTTGAAATAGCGATCAACATCGGCATGATTTTTCTGTTCGGCTACGTATATCTGGCTATTTTCCTGGCGTTTTTTGTCGGCAATATCCGCAACAAAGTAGGGTTCTTCATCGTTTACGGAATTCATATCGGCACTACCATCTTGGCGCTGACAATCGGGATTATTCTTCACGAAGCGCTCTACACCGCGCAATTGCCCTTCATTGTTTTGAGTATTTTGGGGATTATCCTGTTGCCCTTCAACACCTACAACCGGCACAAACGTGAAAAACTGGAAGGTCAGTTGGAAGATGCAAACAAACGGATTTCGCAATTGATTGTCATTGAAGAGCGGGAGCGGATAGCCCGCGATCTGCACGACACGCTCGGGCAGAAGCTGTCACTTATCGGTCTCAAAAGTGATTTGGCCGGCAAGCTGATGAAGCGGAATCCTGAAGCTGCGATGAATGAAATCAATGATATCCGCCAAACAGCCCGAACTGCTTTGAAAGAAGTGCGCGAATTGGTATCGGACATGCGGGGCACGAAGCTTGAAGATGAACTGCTGCGGATTCAGCAGATTTTGAAAGCTGCAGACATCGATTTTGTCTTGTACGGAAATCCAAAACTCGATAATACCCCGCTATTAGTGGAGAACGTGCTGAGCATGTGCTTGAAGGAAGCAGTGACGAACGTCGTGAAGCACAGCCGCGCAACTCGTTGCAGTATCCTAGTGAAACAAAATGCCCAAGAGATTTTGGTGCAGGTCCAGGACGACGGCGTCGGGATTGAAGGCATGCATTGGAATCAAGGCAATGGTCTCTCTGGCATGCGTGAACGCCTGGAATTTGTCAATGGCAGCGTGGAAATCAAGAAGGTGGATGGCGTTACGTTGAACATCCGGGTCCCGAATGTCATTCTTTATCAGAAGCCGAAGGAGGAATTGGTGTGATACGGATCGTATTAGCTGAAGATCAACGCATGATGCTCGGTGCGCTCGGGTCGCTGTTGGACCTTGAAGAAGATATGGAAGTCGTGGGAAAAGCGACGAACGGCGAAGAAACGATTGAACTGGTCAAAAAGCTGCAGCCTGACATCGTCGTCACGGACATTGAAATGCCCGTCAAAAGCGGGTTGGATGCCGCCGAGGCGCTGAAGGATGAGCCGTGTAAAATCATCATCCTGACAACTTTTGCACGCTCCGGCTATTTCGAACGAGCGCGGAAAGCGGGGGTCAGCGGCTATTTGCTGAAAGACAGCCCGAGCGAAGACTTGGCTGCCTCGATCCGGACCATCATGGAAGGGCGCCGCATCTACGCGCCTGAACTGGTCGACCTTGCATACGCGGATGCGAACCCGCTGACTGAAAGGGAAAATCAGGTCATGGAATTGATTGCCGAAGGCAAGAGTACGAAAGAGATTGCAAAAGAATTATTCATCACGACGGGCACTGTCCGGAACTACATTTCAACGATTTTGGATAAGCTGGAAGTAGGAAACCGCATCGAAGCCATTTCCCGTTTCAAGGAAAAGGGCTGGTTTAAATAAGAAATCCGCTGCCTTCACTGGCAGCGGATTTCTTATTAGCTTTCGTATAATTTTTCTTCAAGGGAACCGTCTTTCGTGTAAATATGCAGTTCGCCGTGATGTTTGTTGGCGTAGCGTTTCGCTTCGCCCATCAGCTCTTCTTTGGTGTCTTCGATCAAAAGGGCTTTTTTACTGTCTTTTTTCTTGAGCTGCCAGCCTTCGTCATGAGCCCTGATCTCAAAAATAATCTTTTCTTCGCCGCCTTCGACGTTTTTCCGCGCCTGGTCCATGGCAATCGGAATCGCGCGGCCTTCTTCATAGCCGTCTCTTAAAAGGGCGTTCGCTATTTCAATGGCTTTGTTCCGCACATCGGCATTCAAGTTTTTGAATGAATCCGGGTAATCGTTTTTATCCCACGGCATGGCTATCGCCTCCTTGCGTATCATTTCCCCACTTTGCTCAAAGGTAAAACAAAATTCTGCTGTTAAAAAATTTAGAAAATGCTAAACTATAGACGAAAGGAGAGATGGAAGATGTCAGATACTACGTATCAAATCATTGCTTTGGCTATTTACATGGCTCTTATGCTTTGGATCGGTTATTATTCTTACAAAAAGACAGTGAACTTGACAGATTACATGCTTGGCGGACGCGGCCTTGGTGCAGCAGTCGGCGCTTTGAGCGCAGGCGCGGCAGACATGTCCGGATGGCTTTTGATGGGCTTGCCCGGTGCCATCTACGTCAGCGGTCTTGTGGAAGGATGGATTGCCATAGGCCTCGTAATAGGCGCTTACTTAAACTGGTTTTTCGTTGCTCCGCGACTGCGTATTTATTCATTCGTGACGAGCGATTCCATCACAATTCCAAGCTTTCTTGAAAACCGCCTGAAAGACACTTCGCGTTTGCTGCGGATTGTTTCAGGTATCATCATTCTGGTATTCTTCACGTTTTACGTATCATCTGGAATGGTTGCAGGAGGCGTTTTCTTTGAGAGTTCTTTCGGCCTTGACTACCATCTTGGCTTATTGATCGTTTCAGGGGTTGTCGTTGCCTATACGTTGTTTGGTGGGTTTCTCGCAGTTAGCTACACAGACTTTGTCCAAGGCTTAATGATGTTCTTGGCCTTGATTGCGGTGCCGATCATCGGCGTCTTTAAAACAGGCGGCTTTGCGGAAACAGCGGATACCATCCGTTCGGTGGATCCAGCAATGCTCAGCCTGACAGGTGCGTCGCTTATCGGAATCATCTCTGCTGCTGCTTGGGGGCTGGGTTATTTCGGCCAGCCGCACATCATTGTTCGCTTTATGGCAATCGGTTCTTTGAAAGAAGTTCGCCAGGCTCGCCGCATCGGCATCAGCTGGATGATCCTAAGCTTGCTCGGCGCCGTATCGACAGCTTTGGTCGGGATTGCGTATTTCCAGCAAAATCCGGATGCGACATTGGCTGATCCGGAAGGTGTATTCATCGTCCTTGGCCAAATTTTCTTCCATCCATTGATTGCCGGCTTTATGCTGGCTGCCGTTCTTGCGGCGATCATGAGCACGATTTCTTCCCAGTTGATTGTAACTTCTTCTGCATTAGTAGAGGATTTATACAAAATCGCTTTTAAGAAAGTCGCTTCTGATAAACAATATGTCACATTAGGCCGTCTTGCGGTCTTAACCATCGCTTTAATCGCCGGCTTCCTTGCTTGGGAGCAGAACAATACGATTTTGGATTTGGTCGCCTATGCTTGGGCCGGCTTCGGAGCCGCTTTCGGTCCGATCATCCTGTTGTCATTGTTCTGGCGTAAGTTGACTACGTGGGGCGCACTTTCCGGTATGATTGTCGGAGCTGTGACGGTTATTATTTGGGATATGCTGGATGCAGAGTTTGCTGTCAATCTTTATGAAATCATTCCAGGGTTCTTCTTGTGTGCGATTGTTGCAATCGCTGTAAGTTTGGCGACATACAAGCAAAATGCTGAAATCGACGAAGAATTCAACGAAACAGAACGCCTTATCAAAGAAAAACCAGCTAAATAATGATCTTTGACAAACTCCAGCCTGGAATTCAAAAGGCTGGAGCTTTTGTTTTACACCGCCTTTTGGCTATTATCTTGAAGAAGGACAATTTAAAAATGAGGTGGAACCATGTTTTTAGACCATATTGTGCATTTTACGAAGAGTGAGCCTGCAAAAGCCGTTGAAGCATGGGAGTCGTACGGTTTCCATGCGGCTGTTGGCGGACAGCATATCCAATGGGGCACCCACAACGCGCTGCTTTACATGAAAGACTGCTACATCGAATGGCTTTCGCTTGCGGATCGTTCGGTTGCCGAAAGCGCAGAACATCCGCTGACGAAACTGCTGCTGCACGATGAAGAAGGGTTCGGTACGGTGTGCTTGCGGACTGCGGATATTGGCAGCCTGGACAAGCGGCTGCGGGAAGAAGGGTTTGAAACAACAGGCGTATTGGATGCGGAACGCAAAACCGGAAACGGCGAAACGATCCGCTGGAAAATGCTTTTTATTGAACAAGAAGTTACGGATGCTTTGCCGGCACCGTTTTTCATCGAATGGCAGCAAAGCGACAGCGAGCGTTACAGCGCGTTGCGGGAAAGAGATGCCATCAAGCCGGACAATGAAAAACTCAGTGTCGAAGCTTGCGTGTTCGGCGTCCATGATATCCCGGCAAGTGAAGCACTGTTCCGCAAAATCCTGCAAGGCAAGCTGGAGACAGAAAATTGCCGATTTGAGTTCCGCGAGACAACAAGCCGCAAAGAACGCTTGGAAGAAGTGCGCCTTGCTGGCGGCTCAAAACGCATCGTTTTTGAAGAAGGGGTTTATTGCCTTCCGGGGGACGGGAATATATGATAAGAGAAGCACAGCAAAAGTGGACGGAATGTATGGCAGCGAAAGAAGAGTGCAAACTCTTCTTTTTGTCATAATCGGAAAAGAGTTCCGCTGGCTGAGGAGGAAAACGAATGGATGTATTAATGGAAAAAGCGATTCTTGTGGGAGTTCAGTTGCAGCAGGACCTCCATTTTGAGTACGAAATGGAAGAACTGCGCAATTTAGCGGAAGCCTGTGAGGTGGAAGTGGTGGGCGAAGTGATGCAGAACTTGGATCGCATCCATCCTGCTACCTATGTAGGAAAAGGCAAAGTCGAAGAAATCAAAGCGTTCTATGAAGAAGCGGAAGCGAACCTTATCATTTTTAACGATGAACTGTCGCCCTCGCAAATCCGCAACCTGGAAGAAGAACTGGAATGCAAAGTCATTGACCGGACGATGCTCATCCTGGATATTTTCTCGCGCCGGGCCAAAACGCGGGAAGCACAGGTGCAGGTTGAATTGGCGCAGCTGCAATACATGCTTCCGCGCCTTGTCGGTTTGCGTGCATCGCTTGGACGCCAAGGCGGCGGCAGCAGCGGCGGCTTTTCAAACAGAGGTGCCGGTGAAACGAAACTGGAGCTGGACCGCCGTAAAATCGAAGACCAGTTATCTAAACTCCATAAAGAATTGGAACATATCCGCGCACAGCGCGAAACGCAGCGCAAACAGCGGACCCGTACAGGTACGCCGGTCGTTTCGCTTGTCGGCTACACCAATGCCGGGAAATCAACAATTATGAATGGTTTATTGGCCAAAACGGGCCAGGGCGAAGAGAAAAAAGTATTTGAAAAAGACATGCTGTTCGCGACGCTTGATACATCAGTCAGAAAAATCGTGCTGGAAGACAATAAGCATTTCTTGTTGTCGGATACCGTCGGCTTTGTCAGCAAGCTTCCGCATCACTTGGTGAAAGCTTTCCGCTCGACGCTCGAAGAAGCGCGCAACTCGGATCTGCTCTTACACGTCGTCGATGTGTCGAATGATGAATACCGTCACATGATGGATGTCACGAACGCGACTCTTCATGAAGTCGGCGTCGAAAACATCCCGACTTTGTTCGTCTACAATAAATCGGATTTGGCAGGTGTCCCTTACCCGAAAGTGAGCGGCGACGGCCTTTGGATGTCCGCTAAAGAAGGCAAAGGGCTGGATGAACTGCTGGAGAAGATCAAAGGGCATATTTTCGCCGGACATGTCACGTGCCGGATGCTCATCCCTTTTGACAGAGGGGACATTGTCGCTTACTTGAACGATTCAGCAACTATAATGGACACGGAATACGAAGAAAACGGCACCCTCATCAAAGTGGAACTCGGAAGCGTGGATTACGACCGCTTCCAGGAATTCGTCATCGGTAAATAAATGAAAAAGAGCACCTGCCATTTCTGGCGGGTGCTCTTTTTGCTTTGGGGCGGTAAAGATTAATTTTGGAATTGGATGCGGTGGAGATTGGCGAAAATACCATCTTGCTCGAGCAATTCGCTATAGCCGCCTTGTTCCGCGATACCGTCTTCGGTGACAACGATGACGCGGTCTGCGTCACGGATGGTAGCCAGGCGGTGCGCGATGATGAGCGTCGTACGGTTTTCCGCAAGTTCGGCGAGCGCTTCTTGGATGATGCGTTCCGTCTCCGTGTCGAGTGCAGACGTCGCTTCATCCAAAATCAGGATCGGTGGATTTTTCAGGAACATGCGTGCAATGGCCAGGCGCTGTTTTTGGCCGCCTGACAATTTCAAGCCGCGTTCACCGATCTGCGTTTCATAGCCGTCCGGCAATTTGCTGACGAAGTCTTCCAAGTGGGCTTTTCTCGCAGCAGCCAGAATTTCTTCTTCGCTGGCATTGCGTTTTCCGTAAGCGATGTTTTCGCGGATCGTGCCGGTGAACAGGAAGACATCCTGCTGCACAATGCCGATATGCGAACGCAGCGAATGCATTGTCATGTCGCGGATATCGATATTGTCGATGGTGATGCTGCCTTCTTGGATGTCGTAGAAGCGTGGGATCAACGAACAGATTGTTGTCTTGCCGGCACCGGATGGTCCGACAAATGCGACCGTTTCGCCGGATCGCACCGACAAATCAATGCCGTTCAATACGCTTTTATGGCCATCGTAAGCGAAGTGGACATCTTCGAAAAGGATATTGCCTTTCAATCCGCTGACTTCAATAGCGTCAGGGCGGTCCAAAATCTCAGGTTCTTGTTCCATCAACTCCTGGAAGCGTCCAAAGCCCGCCATCCCTTTCGGATAAAGCTCCAGCAATGCGCTGATTTTATCGATCGGTTTGATCAAGACATTGAGGAACAGCACGAAACTGACCAATTCCCCATAAGACAATTCATTTTGGTAATTAAGCCAAGCGCCATAGACAAGAACCAGCAGCGTCAACATGCGGGTCATCATATAGATGCTTGAATGTGTTGCGGCCATGACTTTATAGGCGACAATCTTTGCCACCCGGAAGCGGCCATTGTCTTTTTTGAAGCGGCTGATTTCAAATTCTTCATTGGTGAACGATTGGACGACGCGAGCGCCGGAAACACTGTCTTCGACGCGTCCGTTGACGTCGGCGATTTTCCCGTACATGCTGCTCCAGGCGCCGTTCATCTTGATATTGCAGTAGGTGATAAGCCAAATCAGGAACGGAATGACGATCAGCGTCACTAAGGCAAGTTTCGGATTGATCCAGAACATGATGCCGAATGCGCCGAAAAACGTCATGATGGCAATGAAAAAATCTTCAGGGCCATGATGGGCGAGTTCGCCGATATCGAACAAATCGTTGGTGATACGGCTCATGACATGGCCGGTCTTGATGTTATCGAAAAAGCGGAAAGACTGCCGCTGCACGTGCGTGAATAATTCCTCGCGCATATCGGTTTCGATATTGATGCCAAGCACATGGCCGAGGTAACTGACCACGAATTGGAGGAACGTGCTGAGCAGGAACACGGCGAGCAGCAGGACGCTGACAGTTACAATCGTATTCCATTCGCCGCTTGGCAGCAGATCGTCGATGAACCATTGGACAGCGACGGGGAATGCCAATTCAAGGATAGCGACAATGACTGCGCTCGTGAAATCGACGATAAAAAGCCGTCTATGCGGTTTATAATACTTGAAAAATTGTTTCAATCTCATTAGATGGACCACCTCGGTATTTTTGTCATAAGGAAAAGTATAAGCCAATTCAAGTGAATACACGACAATTATTTCGATTTCTGAAGTAATTGTCGTTATTATATCGTCTCGATATTACGCAAAACAGCTTCGCTTGCCGCGGGCAAGGCATTGGCGAAGCTAGCGAGACCAATGTCTTTGCGACGAAGCGCAGAGCGCTCAGGAGCAGAGTCTTTTCGCAGGCGTCTCGGCAGTTTTACTCCGTACCTACAATATAGTAGTACCCAATAAGCACACTGTTTTCAAAGAGCTTATTCCAGCGAAGGCGCGAACACGGGCTAGGCGGAGCAGTGAGACGGGTGTTCTTCCCGGCTCATTGTGTAAGCCATGCCCTGAGCGTCCGAAGTGGTATTCAACAAGTTTCTTCATAAACAGAATTTCAAATGAAAATAATTCTCAATTAACTATTGAATGTTCCTATCCTCATGATATACTAAAAAAGTGAGTAAGTGATAATGATTATCATTCTTACTGAGAATTTAATTAGTTAAAGATGAGGGACAGCTATGAAGAAACGCATTTTAATACCCATATTGATCATACTGTCATTCGTCTCTTTGTTTGTCGGAGTCAGTTCCATCAGCCCGGTCGATCTGCTGGACTTCGGGTCGGAAGAAACGCAGATTTTCCTAATCAGCCGTTTGCCGCGGCTGGCGGCAATCTTGTTGGCGGGAGCGGGGATGAGCATGGCAGGGCTCATCATGCAGCAATTGAGCCGCAATAAATTCGTGTCCCCGACGACGGCTGGCACACTTGATGCTACAAGGCTTGGAATCCTGGTATCGATGCTGCTGTTCGCCAACGCGAGCATGCTGGAGAAGATGGTTGTGGCATTCGCATTTGCACTTGCCGGAACATTCCTATTCATGCAGATTTTGGACCGCATCAAGTTCAAGGATGCCATTTTCATCCCGCTTGTCGGCTTGATGTTCGGCAATATCCTTTCTTCGATCACCACCTTTTTCGCTTACCGGGCGGATGTCATCCAGAACATGTCGGCTTGGCTGCAAGGGGATTTTTCGATGATCATGAAAGGCAGCTATGAATTGCTCTACATCAGTGTACCGGTTTTCATCATCGCTTATATTTACGCCAATCGCTTTACGGTCGCTGGCATGGGGGAGGATTTTTCCAAGAACCTCGGGTTGAAATACCGCAGCGTCGTCAATGTCGGCCTGGTTCTCGTTGCATTGATTACGGCAACAGTCGTGCTGACGGTTGGCATGATCCCGTTTCTCGGGCTCATCATCCCGAACATCGTCTCCATTTTCAAAGGGGACCATTTGCAAAAAACATTGCCCCATACCGCGATGCTCGGTGCGATTTTCTTATTGCTCTGCGACATTTTAGGCAGGGTGCTCATTTATCCATACGAAATCTCGATCAGCTTGATGGTCGGCGTCATCGGCAGCGCCATCTTCCTGTTCCTATTGTTTAGGAGGAGGGCCTATGCGTAATGTACATAAAATGATGTTATTGGCCGCTTTGGCAGTGGCGGCATGCGCGCTGTATTTATTTCACGACTTGAACGGCAGTTTCGATTATGCGCTGCCCCGGCGCGGCGTCAAGGTCTTTGCGATGGTGTTGACGGGCGTGGCGATCGCTTATGCGACGGTCGTGTTCCAGACTATCACGCATAACCGCATTTTGACGCCGAGTGTCATGGGCCTCGATTCGCTGTATATGCTGCTGCAGACCTTGCTGATTTTCTTTTTAGGTTCCGACCACGTGACGATTCTCAATAAACAAGTGAATTTCCTGTTGTCGATTGCGGTCATGGTTGTCTTCGCTTTGCTGTTCTACCGCTTGCTGTTTAAAAAAGGCAACCAGCCGATCTATTTCCTGTTGCTGATCGGCATCATCTTCGGGACGTTCTTTTCGAGCATTTCCACGTTTCTGCAAGTGCTGATCGACCCCAATGAATTCCAGATGGTCCAGGATCGAATGTTCGCCAGCTTCAATAACGTCAACGCAGACCTCGTTTGGACATCGCTCGTTTTCGTCGCTATTCTGGTGGCAGTCGCTTGGCGCCACAACGCATCATTGGACGTTTTGTCGCTTGGGCGTGACGCTGCGGTCAATCTGGGTGTCAATTATGATTCCTTGGTAAAAGGGATGTTGGTGCTGTCAGCGGTGCTCATTGCGATCGCGACCGCGCTTGTCGGGCCGATAACCTTTTTCGGGTTGATTGTGGCGAACCTGTCGTATCAATTTTTCAAGTCGTATAAGCATTCGGTGCACCTGACAGGCGCAATCGTCATCAGTATCATTGCATTGGTAGGCGGGCAATGGGTCGTCGAGCGGGTTTTCACGTTCAATGCAACGCTTAGCGTCATCATCAATTTCATCGGTGGGGTTTATTTTATCTACTTATTATTGAAGGAGAGTCGATCCAAATGATCCAAGTCCGGGAACTGACAAAGTTATATGGCAAAAAACAAGTCGTCGAGAATGTTTCAGTCGATATTCAGCGCGGCAAGATCACCTCGTTTATCGGCCCGAATGGTGCCGGCAAGTCGACGCTCCTTTCCATGGTCAGCCGGCTTCTTGAAGCGGATACCGGTGAAGTGATCATCGATTCCACCAATACGAAGAAAATGAAAGCCAACGAATTATCGAAACGCGTGTCGATTTTAAAGCAATCGAATTACATGGACGTACGCTTGACTGTCCGTGAACTGGTGTCATTCGGCCGTTTTCCTTATTCCAAAGGGCGCTTGAATGGCGAGGATGAGAAAATGGTCGACCAGGCCATCGGCTACATGGATTTGGAAAGCATGCAGCACAGTTATTTGGATGAATTGTCTGGCGGCCAGCGCCAGCGTGCATTTATTGCCATGGTCATTGCACAGGATACCGATTACGTTCTGCTCGACGAGCCGCTCAATAATTTGGACATGAAACATTCGGTGCAAATTATGAAAATTCTGCGCCGCCTCGTAGACGACCTTGGCAAAACGGTTGTTATCGTGCTTCACGACATCAATTTTGCATCGGTTTATTCCGATCGCATTGTCGCGCTGAAAAATGGCCGTGTGGTCAAAGACGGCACGACCGAAGAAATCATCCAATCGGCGGCGCTGAAGGAAATCTACGACATGGACATCCCGATTCAGCAGATGGACAATTGCCGGATCTGCGTTTATTTCAATTCGTAAAATGCATTAAAAAACTACATAAAAAGGGAGTTTGATTGAGATGAAAAAATGGTTATTGATTGCAATGGCGTTATTGGTGGCTGGCGTGCTTGCGGCATGCGGTGCTGGAGAAAAGGGAGAATCGGCTACAGCTGAAGCGCAGGAAAAAGAGACGATGACCGTAACGCACGAATTGGGCGAAACCACTTTTGAAAAAAATCCGAAAAAAGTCGTTGTCTTCGATTTCGGCGTCCTTGATACAATGGACAAATTGGGCATAGAAGCAGCAGGTGTGCCGCAGGAATCATTGCCGGCGTACCTTGATAAATACGCGGATACGGAAAAGTATGAGAACGTCGGGACGTTGAAAGAAGCGGATTTCGAGGCGATCAATGCAATGAAGCCGGACTTAATCATCATTTCCGGACGCCAAGCGGACATGTATGAAGAATACGCAGCGATTGCACCGACTGTACATATCGCCGTCGATACCGATAATTACATGGAATCTTTCACAGGCAATATGGAATTGATCGGAGAAATCTTCGGCAAGGAAGAGCAAGTGAAAGAAGAGTTGTCAGCAATTACAGAACAGGTTGAACAAGTGAAAGAAACAGTCAATGCTTCGCAACAGCAAGCCTTGATCGTGCTGGCGAATGAAGGGAAGGTCAGTGCGTATGGGCCGTCTTCCCGCTTCGGCATTATCCATGATGTTTTCGGAGTGAAAGCGGTGGACGAGGGGCTGGAAGTATCGACGCATGGCCAAAGCGTTTCGTTCGAATACATCTTGGAAAAAAATCCTGGCATGATTTTCGTTGTGGACCGCAATGCTGCTGTAGGCAATGAAGCCAGCGCGAAAGATTCGCTTGAAAACGAATTGGTGCAAAAAACGGACGCCTATAAAAATGAGAAAATCATCTACTTGGACCCGGATTATTGGTATCTGTCAGGCGGAGGGCTGCAATCGGTGAGCCAAATGGTCACAGATGTAGAAACGGCATTCAAGGAATAAGTAAACAGAAGCTGCAGGCGAGTCCGGAAATCCGGAGGGTCTGCAGCTTTTTTAGTTGCCAAATAAGAGAGTGGAGACGAGCTGGTAAATTGCTGGTATATTTTGAATAGACAGATAAATTGAGCTATAATAGATGGAAGTAACAGGGAGAGGGTGGAGTCATGCGACGTATTTTTTATCCGCTGGGAATGGCGACGTTGATCAGTTTCTTCGCAATTCTTACGGCCTATTCGACACCGGAATTCAGAGGAATTGATGCCTGGGCTGCCGGCAAACTGTATGGTTTAAGATGGCTTGACAGCTTGTCTGTTCTTGGGGAAGATTCGGTGTTGTTCGTAATGGGGCTGGGCATGATTTTATACTTATGGTTCCACCACCGGAATTATCGGGCGATGTTTTTTGTTTTCTTGACGGTTGGCGCCGGCAAGGCGTTGAACGTTTTGTTGAAAGAGGCATTTATCCGTGAGCGTCCGCCTGTACTGCAAGAACTCGAAACTTATAGTTTTCCTTCACAGCATGCGATGGGCGGTCTCTTGTATATTTTTACGGCTGCTTATTTCATGACCGCGTACATGGTTTCCGAAGTAGGGAAATGGCTGGTGTGGCTTGCGGCGGCAGGTCTGGTTGCCGGAATCGGACTTTCGCGTGTAGCGGGGGGCGAGCATTATTTGTCGGATGTATTGGCTGGCTGGTGTGCCGGCTATACCTTATTCGTGGCCGTCGCCATTTGGTACGAGTTTCGGGAACACCGCTTTGAAAAACTGCAGAATAGATGAAAAAGCAGGGCTTCCCTTGTCGGGAGCCCTGCTTTTAGGATTGGATCAAGATTTGGAAGTGCTTGGCCGTTCACCCATGCGGTTGAGGCGTGTGGCAAATGATTCTGCGGTTGGAGCTGAACCGCGCAGGACATCTTGCATTGCGTATGCCTGTGAACCGTGTTCGGAAAAGTCCAAGCCATTTTCTTCTTCTTCAGCAGAGACGCGGATCGGTGAAATGGCGTTTATGGCATATACGACAATTCCGGACGATAACGTCACCCAGCCGATGACGGCTAGGATGCCGACCGTCTGTATGCCTAGAACTTCAGCGCCGCCGCCGTAAAGCAAGCCGCCTGTCGTATCGAAAAAGCCTAATGCGATGGTTCCCCAGACGCCTGCGACACCATGGACGGCAATGGCGCCGACCGGATCATCGACACGGATTTTAGAATCGAGGATGCGTACAGCTTCTGTCATGATAATACCTGCCAGAAGGCCGATTGCCATGGCGCCAAGGAATGAAACATTGGCTGCTCCGGCTGTAATCCCCACTAAACCGGCAAGTGCTCCGTTCATCGTCAACGAAGGGTCGATTCGGCCGTAGCGGAATCGGGTATAAAAAGCTGTGGAAAGTACAGCAGCTGATGCCGCAAGCAAAGTATTCAAGATGACTGGAGGTACGAGTGCCGGATCAGCAGCAAGAGTGCTTCCGCCGTTAAAGCCGAACCAACCGAGCCAGAGGATGAAGACACCAAGTGCGCCAAGCGGCAAGTTGTGGCCAGGAATCGAGTTGACGACTTTGCCGCTGTATTTGCCGAGGCGCGGCCCTAATTTCCAGGCCGTAACGAACGCGGCAGTGGCACCAGTCAAATGCACAACCGTCGAACCGGCAAAGTCGATAAAGCCGATTTGGGAAAGCCAGCCGCCGCCCCATACCCAATGCCCGACAATCGGATAGATGACAGCGGTCATTGCGATAGTGAGCATGATATACGAAGACAATTTCATCCGTTCTGCAACTGCACCGGAGATGATGGTGGCGCAAGTTGCGGCGAAGACTGCCTGGAAAACGAAGAAACCAATGTCTTCACGCCCGGCAAGCAAGAATCCGTCTGTGCCGATCATGCCGAAAGCTGAGGTGCCGAACATCAACGCGAATCCGACAAAAAAGTAAAGAATAGAGCCGAGGCCAACTGTAATGAGGTTTTTCATCAAAATGTTCAAAGTGTTCTTGGAGCGGGTAAAGCCGGTTTCCAGCATGGCGAATCCTGCGTGCATAAAAAAGACCAAAATCGTGCCAATCATTACCCATAACATATCTACTGAACTTTGGACTGCTTCCATTTGGTTTCCTCCTTATCCAACGGCGATTGCGCCGCGTTCTTTTGTCCGGATGCGAATAGCTTCTTCAACGGGAAGGATGAAAATCTTGCCGTCTCCGACTTCACCGGTAGCTGCATATTCGAGCAGCGCTTGCACGATGTCTTCGACTTTGGAATCATCGACCACCATTTCCAATTTTATTTTTGGGGAAAATTCCATGGTATAGGCATTGCCTCGGAACAGGCCGGTGCGACCTTCTTGTTTGCCGATTCCGGCGATTTCAGTGACAGTCAATCCATCTATTCCTTCCAGCGCTAAAGCTTGGCGGACATCAGCAAAAACCGAGGGACGGATAATGGTTTCGATCTTTTTCATGTTCTCTCCTCCTTGATGTTAGGTTTGTTAACATCATAATCATTGTTTTCTGACAATGCAAGCTTTATTTTAAATGAATGTAAGAAAACCTGACATTTTAAATAAAAAGAGATGAAAGTAGAGTGGTTTTATGTATGAGTTATCAGATGAAATGGTTCAGCTTGGGCTAGAGCGCATCAAAGGATTTCCGGTTGATGGTTTTGTGCGCAGCCGTGGGACACGGAATCCGGCATTGATGCTGGTGGGAGAAGCGCCTGGCGAAAATGAGATCGAAACCGGCATTCCGTTCACCGGCAGGGCCGGCAAGGAATTGATGGCGTCGCTTAGCGGCGTCGGTTTAGCGCGTGAGGATGTTTACATTACCAGTGCTGTGCGCAGCCGGCCGTACAAATGGAGAAGCAAAAAAGAGCGTGATGGCTCTTTTACAGAAAGGAAGTACAATCGCGCGCCGACCAAAAAAGAGATCATCGCCCATGCGCCGATATTGGATGTTGAAATCAGCGACCTCAATCCGCCGCTGATTGTAACGCTTGGCAATGTCGGACTGCAGCGTTTGATCGGCCCGCAGGCGAAAGTGACGCAATTGCATGGCGTGCTGTTGGAGACGCCGATATTGAGGTGGGATGAGGAAAATCAGCGCTTTATGGAAACGGAACAGCATTATCATGTGTTTCCGACTTTTCATCCGGCCAGTGTATTTTACAATCCGCCGATCCGCATCTTGAAAGATGCAGACTGGCTGAAATTGGGCGAGCTTTTGCGTATCCGGAAATAAGTAAGAATAATGGAAAATTTTTCTTCGTCAAAAAAAGTTGTAGCAAGGAAACTTATATCGTACAATAACCTTAATCAGTAGAATGGAAGGACGTCGGATTATGGACAGTACGGTATTATTTGCGCTAGGCTTGACCTTATTCGCGGGTTTAGCGACGGGCATCGGCAGTTTGCTTGCCTTTTTCGCATCTCGGACCAATACAAAGTTCTTGTCAGTTTCCCTTGGTTTCTCGGCGGGTGTGATGATATATGTTTCAATGATCGAGATTTTCGTGAAAGCGAAAGATTCTTTGACCGGTGTTCACGGCGAATCGGCCGGCTATTGGCTGACACTTGCCGGATTTTTTGGCGGCATGATTTTCATGGCGATATTGGACCGCGTGTTGCCGCAGCTTGGCAATCCGCATGAAGTGCGGACAGTGGAAGACATGGATGATGGCCCAACCAACGACGAATATGCACGGCTTCGGAAAATGGGGATTTTTACGGCATTGGCAATTGGAATCCACAATTTTCCGGAAGGGATTGCGACATTCATGTCGGCTATCCAGGATCCAAACCTCGGGATCGCCATCGCCATCGCTGTGGCAATCCACAATATACCGGAAGGCATTGCGGTGTCGGTGCCGATTTATTATGCGACCGGAAGCCGGCGCAAAGCGTTGAAATACAGTTTCTTATCCGGTCTTGCAGAGCCGGTCGGAGCCATAGTGGCATGGTTGATTTTGATGCCGTACTTGAACGACACGATGTTCGGCATCATTTTCGCCGGTGTAGCCGGATTGATGGTTTTCATATCACTGGATGAATTGCTGCCTGCCGCAAAACGTTACGACGAAGCGCATTTATCGATATACGGATTGGTTGCGGGCATGGCAGTGATGGCGTTGAGCCTCGTGCTGCTGGTATGAATCGAAGCAAAGTGTAAGCCTCTTTATCCCTGGGTATGGGATAAAGAGGTTTTTGCGTTTAACCGCAGTTTGCCACTTCGATTTTTCGGAAAAATTAAACATTTCCAATGTTATTGCGGCGTGTAAATTCTAGGCGTATAGTAATGGTGTAAAGACACTGTATTACACATGTAAAGACACGGGGGATTGGAATGGCTACATTAACAACCGAAAAAAATACCACGGGCATTTCGCGGAATAAATTATTGGGCGTTGCAGGGTTGGGTTGGCTATTTGACGCAATGGACGTCGGCATCTTGTCGTTCGTCATCGCTGCACTTAAAGTGGATTGGGATTTGACGGTTCAGCAGATGGGCTGGATCGGCAGTGTCAACTCGATCGGGATGGCGGTCGGGGCATTTGTTTTCGGCATTTACGCTGACCGGGTCGGCAGGAAAAAGATTTTCATCATCACGCTCTTATTGTTCTCGGTAGCAAGCGGGCTATCTGCTTTCACTACTACACTCGCAGCATTCATGGCCCTGCGTTTCTTCGTCGGCATGGGGCTTGGCGGGGAACTGCCTGTCGCGGCGACCTTGGTTTCTGAAAGTGTTCCGGCGAAAGAACGCGGCCGCGTTGTCGTGCTGCTGGAAAGTTTTTGGGCAGCCGGCTGGCTGTTGGCAGCCATCATTTCGTATTTCATCATTCCTTCATACGGCTGGCAGGTAGCGTTGCTGTTGACGGCATTGCCGGCATTTTATGCGTTGTATTTGCGCATCAATTTGCCGGATTCGCCTCAATTCACGGCGAAAAAGAACGTGCTGCGTTCTGTATCAACGAATATCAAAGAAGTGTGGTCCAAAAAATACCTGCGGCCGACGATTATGTTGTGGGTAGTCTGGTTCATGGTCGTCTTTTCGTATTACGGCATGTTCTTGTGGTTGCCGAGCGTCATGGTATTGAAAGGTTTCACATTAATCCAAAGTTTTAAATACGTGCTGATCATGACTTTGGCGCAGCTGCCGGGTTATTTCTCCGCAGCGTGGCTGATTGAACGCATGGGCCGGAAATTCGTGCTCGTGACGTATCTTTTGGGGACCGCAGCGAGCGCATTGGTGTTCGGCAACGCGGAAACGCTGGGCATGCTCATTGGCGCAGGTATTTTCCTGTCCTTCTTCAATCTTGGCGCATGGGGTGCGCTTTATGCCTATTCACCTGAGCAATACCCGACCGTCATCCGCGCGACGGGAACAGGGATGGCCGCGTCATTTGGCCGCATCGGCGGTATTCTCGGACCACTTTTGGTCGGGACAATGCTGGCGGCTGACTATGGAGTCGGCTGGATTTTTGCGATTTTCTGCGGTGCAATCGTTATCGGAGCTTTGGCTGTTGCGTTCCTTGGAACTGAAACAAAACAAATAGAATTGGAGTAAAATGGAAAACCACCCGTACTGAAAAGTGCAAGGGTGGTTTTTGCGCTTTTTCTATAAAAATAAAAGCGGGTAGGCAGCGTACCCGATAAAATACGAGAGAATGCAGGGAATTTCCCTTTTTTAGCCAATAAGATGAAGTAAGAAAGATTTTAGAGAAATGAGTGATTGAGATGAAATGGGAAATGTACAGTGATGCAGATGTCTTTTCACAGCAAGTTGAAGCGCTGCTTTATAAGCGGGAAGATGAATACAGCCTATTTATCGGGATTCTTGAACAAATCAAAGACGGGCGCTATGAAGAATATTATTTGGGCTTGGCCAAAACGGAGGGGCATATTGCGGCGGCTTGCTTAATGACGCCGCCGCATCCTTTGCAGCTGATCAATTTTCATGGGCATGCAGGCCTTGAAGAATTCATTGCCGAGGAAATGATGGATGCCGGGATTTGGGTGGATTCGATCATTGGCGACAGGGAGTCAGCGGAAGCCTTCGCGAAGGCCTGGTCAGCGAAAAAAGGGACTGTTATTGAAGAAGTGATGAACCAAGGTTTATACCGTGCGGATTCTGTGAATCGCAAGCTGGCGAAAAGCTCAGGCACGTGGCGCGTGGGGAGCGGCCGGGATGCGCGGCTGCTCGAGGAATGGCTACTGCTGTTTGAACGGGAGACGGGGATTTCCGTTTCGACGCCGGCAGAAGCAGCGCGGAAAATAGATGGATTTCTGGACCACAAAGAAGTATTCGTTTGGGAAGACCATGGTGAAGTTGTGTCGTGCATGAAAAAGGCGCGTCCATCGAAGCACGGCATCACGGTTTCGTTCGTCTTTACACCGGCTAGGTATCGCCGCAGAGGCTACGCAAGAACACTCGTTGCCGAAGTGACCGAGGAATTGCTGCAGGAATACGATTTCGCCATGCTTTACACGGACCTGGCCAATCCGACCTCCAATAAAATCTATCGGGAAATCGGCTATGAGCAGATTGCGAATCCGGTGCATTTGAAGTTGAAAGAGAAATTGAAAGAATAATGTGATAAGATGGATCTATCAAACCGAAGGGAAGATGGGTGGCCGATGGATAACTGATCCTTTTTCTAAAAAACCAAAACTCTTGGTAAAACAGAAATTGGATTCGTCTGCCCATTTTCACAAAAAAGGTTTCCCGCCGTTTAACGGCTTATTTGGGCATGCGAATCCTTCCGACTAAGAAATCGGAGGGATTTTTTAATTCCTCTATATAAGGGGGCATTACGTTATGGCCATACGTGGTAGATTAAGCAAATTATCCATTCAATACGGCGACCGGACGATATTGAAAGACATTCGTGCAGAAATTCCAGAAGGTGCGCGCATCGGCATTGTGGGGCCGAATGGTGCGGGGAAATCGTCACTTCTGAAAGGAGTGGCTGAAGGAGGAGCTGGCGTCCGGTGGCTGGGTGCGGAACCATCAATCGCTTATATGGAACAAGAGAATGTCGGATTGGAATACGACGCCGTCACTATAGACAGCCGGAAACTTGAAATGCAATGGAACGTTCCGGAAAAGCGCATCCAGCTCAGCGGAGGAGAAGCAATCAAGCTGCGTTTGGCGCGGACGCTGGCGCAAAAAGCGGATATCCTGCTGCTGGATGAACCGACGAATCACCTTGATGCCGAGAGCATTCAGCTTGTTACAGACCAATTAAAAAAATATGAAGGCACCCAGCTTATCGTGTCGCATGACCGATATTTTTTGGATGAAGTTGCTACCCACATCTGGGAATTAGAAGCTGGGAATCTGATCGCCAGCGAAGGGAATTACAGCGATTCCCGAAAGGCGAAAGAACATCGGAAATTAACGCAACAGCGGAAATACGACAAGCAGCAGGCCCGGATTGCAAGTGTCGAACAACAAATCTCCGAACTCCAGTCATGGTCCGGCAAAGCGCATGCGGAATCCACAAAGCAGGACGGATTTAAGGAATTTTACCGATCAAAAGCAAAGCGGATGGATGTCCAGATCCGCAGCAAGCGAAAGCGGCTGGAAGCGGAGCTGGAAAAAGAGCACGTAGAACAGCCTGAAGATGATGCAGCAGTGAAATTTGAAATCAGCGGCGCTGCCAAAAAAGGCCGCCGTGTAATGGAATTGAAAAATGTCGAAAAAACTTTTGGGAGCCGGGTGTTGTTCAGTGGTGTATCCTTTACTGTGCAGCATGGAGAACGGGTCGGGCTGGTCGGCCCGAACGGCAGCGGGAAATCCACTTTTTTTCGTATGCTGATGGATGAAACGGAATATACGGGTGAATTTTGGCGGACAGAAGGCATGAAGGTGGGGTATTTAAGCCAGGATGTTTTGGATTTGCCTGAAGATGAAACACCAGCCCAATTGTTCAAAACCGTGAGTTTTGAACGGCAAGGCGAGGTACGTACTTTGATGGATAATTTGGGCTTTGGGAAACAGCATTGGAACGAACCAGTCCGCCATATGAGCATGGGCGAGCGGGTGAAATTGAAGTTGATGGAGTTCATGCTCGCTGAATGCAATGTACTTGTGCTTGACGAGCCGACAAACCATTTGGATCTCCCTTCGAGAGAGCAATTGGAGAAGACCCTAGCTGCATTTCCGGGGACGCTTTTAATTGCCACGCATGATCGCTTTTTCATGGAAAGGCTGGCAGACAGGCTATTGGTGTTCGAAAGCGGCAAACTGACGAAATACGAAAGCGGCTATGCCCGATGGTCGGGCAAGAAAGCTGAACACGTTGAAAGCGATTTTCTGCAATTGGAGACAGAGCGCCAAGCGGTTCTCGGCAAACTGAGTTTTATGAAGCCGGGAGGCGAAGAATATGCCGAGCTCGACAGCCGTTTTACCGAATTGACCCAAAAAATAAAATCGCTTCAAGCGCCGCCGAAATAAGTTTCGCGCAGGAGTAGCGCGCCTTGAATAAGGGTAAAGAAATAAGCATCAAGAAATCGGGTGGAAAGGGGCGGATGCAGTGATTCGCTTTGACAATGTTACGAAAAGGTTTCCGGACGGCACGGAAGCGCTGAAAGAGGTATCCCTCACCTTGCCGGCTCATCGGTTGACTGCCATCATCGGCCCCAGCGGCTGCGGCAAAACTACGTTGATGAAGATGATCAACAAACTGGAAAAGCCAAGTGAAGGGGAAATCTATATTGACGAAAAGCCGATAACGGATTTAGAGGAAGTTGAGCTGCGCAGATCGATCGGTTATGTCATCCAGCGCATCGGGCTGTTTCCGCACATGACGATTGCGGACAATGTTTCCCTTGTTCCCAGGCTTCGGGGCTGGGCAAAAGACAAGACGGACCAGCGCGTTCGCGAATTGCTGGCGCTTACCGGACTGGATCCGGAAGTGTATTTGGAGCGCTATCCGCTTGAATTGAGCGGCGGCCAGCAGCAACGCGTCGGAGTCGTGCGTGCGCTTGCGGGTGACCCGAACATCATTCTGATGGATGAACCGTTCTCTGCGCTTGACCCGATCAGCCGGGAACAGCTGCAGGGCGAACTGCAGAATTTGCAGCGGGAAATCCAAAAAACCATCGTCTTCGTCACGCATGACATGGACGAAGCATTGAAAATCGCGGATACCATCGTGGTCATGCGTGCCGGGCAAGTGGAGCAGATTGGCACACCGGACGAGCTGGTAGCTGAACCCGCAAATGATTTTGTCCGGAATTTTATCGGTACGGAACGGATCGAGCGCCAACGAGTATTCGGCGAGAAGAAATTGAAAGAGTTTGCCGGCTTGTTTGCGCTTGAATGGAGCGGCGACGCCCAGAAGATTTCTTCTGGTGCAACTATCGAAGAAGCGGTGCTCGAGCTTGAAAAGAGCCAGCATAGCCGGCTTGCAGTTGTGGATGAAGACCGCGTAATCGGCTACGTTTCAGAACATGATCTGCTAAGGGCAGCGCTCCGCAAGGAAGAAGGTGCTGTCGGATGAATAATTTCCTTAATACATTATCGACTCGCCAAGACATGATCCAAAGTGCGTTTTTGGAGCATATTTATTTGTCTTTCGTAGCTGTGGCAGTCGGAGTGGCATTAGCTTTGCCAACAGGCATCCTGATTGCGCGCTACCGGAAATACGCCGAACCGATCATCGGAGTGACAGCGGTTTTTCAGACGATTCCAAGTTTGGCGCTGTTCGGATTTCTGGTGCCGATTCTCGGCATCGGCTCGCCGACGGCATTGATTGCGTTGATCATTTATGCGCTGCTGCCAATTTTGCGCAACACGTATACGGGGATTACTGGTGTCGACGGCTCAATTATTGAAGCGGGGAGAGGCATGGGCATGACGCGCACGCAGATTCTGCGGCAGATCGAATTGCCGCTCGCGCTGCCTTTTATTATGGCGGGAATCCGGACCGCAACCGTGTTGACAGTCGGAATTGCCACACTTGCGACATTCGTCGGTGCCGGCGGCCTTGGCGACATCATTTACCGCGGGCTGCAATCGTATAATAATTCCTTGGTGCTGGCAGGAGCCTTGCCGGTTGCGTTGCTTGCCATCGGCTTTGACCTCATTCTAAAATGGATTGAGAAGCGTGCGACGCCTAAAGGATTGAAACTTTAAAAGGGGGAAAAGAAATGAAGAAATCAGCAGCAGTGATTTTATTGGCGGCATCAGCGGTTTTAGCGGGATGCGGCGGAGATTCGGGCGGAAGCGCGTCGGATCCGATTGTCATCGGCGGTAAGCCGTGGACAGAGCAATACATTTTGCCTCATATTCTCGGCCAGTATATTGAAGCGAATTCGGACTATACAGTAGAGTACGAAGATGGCCTTGGTGAAGTTGCCATACTGACCCCTGCCTTGGAAAAAGGGGACATCGATATGTACGTTGAATACACAGGCACAGGCTTGAAAGACGTATTGAAAGAAGAGTCGAAACCTGGCCAGTCTTCAGAAGAGGTGCTGGAACGCGTGCGTGCCGGCTATGAAGAAACCTTAGGTGCGACATGGCTTGAGCCTCTTGGATTCGAAAACGGCTATACGCTGGCGTATTCAAAAGACAGCGGCTATGACGCGAAAACATATTCTGAGCTTGCTGAGATCTCCAAAACGGAAGATATGTCATTCGGCGCTCCGCATCCATTCTACGAACGCCAAGGCGATGGGTTTGATGACATGATCAAAACATATCCGTTCAATTTCTCCGCAACTGAAAGCTTCGATCCGGCAATCATGTACGAAGCTGTGAAAAATGGCGATGTGGATGTCATCCCAGCCTTTACAACAGACAGCCGAATCGGATTATTCGATTTGGAAACGACCGAAGACGATAAATCATTCTTCCCGAAATACGATGCGGCGCCAGTCGTTCGCATGGATACGCTTGAAGAGTATCCGGAACTTGAGGAAGTGCTGAAAGGTTTGGCAGGGCAGATCTCTGAAGAGGAAATGCTCGCGATGAATGCGAAAGTGGACGTCGACCAGGAAGTGGCAAGCGATGTTGCACGCGAGTTCCTTTTGGAAAAAGGATTAATTGAAGAATAACGCACAAATCCCGCAGAAGTTTCTGTGGGATTTTTTGTATGGCATTTGCCAATGAACTCTTGTACAATAATTTTAATGAGTGAATAGTCATTCAATTCAGGGAATTGGAAAAGCTTGCAGAAGAATAAATATAGATGGGGTGTAAAAATGAGAGAAGTGGTCATTATTGAAGGGGTGCGTTCAGCAGTCGGACGCCGCAAAGGCATGTTTGCAGAAACACGGCCGGATGAATTGGCAGCACTCGTGCTGGAGGAATTGGTAGTACGAGCCGGCGTGCAAAAAGGCATGGTGGAAGATGTGATTTTAGGCTGTGTTTCGCAAGTGGGCGAACAAGGCGGCAATGTTGCGCGGACCGCGGCTTTAATCGCTGGATTCCCGGATTATGTGCCGGGTGTGACAATCGACCGGCAATGCGGCTCGAGCCAGCAGGCGGTCCATTTCGGTGCGCAAGCAATATTGGCAGGTGATATGGACATCGTCATCGCCGGTGGAGTGGAAAGCATGACGCGCGTACCGATGTTCTCGAATATGCAAGGCGCGAAGCCGAGCGGAAAATTGACTGCGCAATACGAAATCATCAACCAGGGGCTGTCGGCTGAACGCATCTCAGAAAAATGGGGTTTTACGCGGGAGCAATTGGATGCTTACGCGGTCGAAAGCCACAAGCGTGCGCAGCGGGCCATCGATAACGGTTTCTACGAAAAGGAGATTGCGGCTATCCCGGTAGAAAGCGAGAACGGGGAAAAGCGCTTAGTATCTGTTGACGAAGGGCCGCGACAGGGAACGACAATGGAGGTTTTGGCTGGCCTGAAGACGGTGTTCCAGGAAAAGGGCGTCATTACAGCAGGCAACGCCAGCCAAATGAGCGACGGCGCATCGGCGGTATTGTTGATGTCCCGTGAAAAAGCGGACGAACTCGGCTTGCAGCCGAAAGCCCGTATCATTGCCCGGTCAGTCGTCGGTTCTGATCCGACGTTGATGCTGACGGGGCCGATTGCCGCAACGAAGAAAGTGCTTGAAAAAGCGAAGCTGGAACTCGGCGATATGGACCGCTACGAAGTGAACGAAGCATTTGCTCCAGTGCCATTGGCGTGGCTGGCGGAAACGGGCGGCGACCCGGAAAAATTGAATGTCAATGGCGGTGCCATCGCACTTGGGCATCCACTCGGTGCAACCGGCACAAAACTTATGGTGTCGCTGCTGCACGAACTTGAACGCAGCGGCGGGCGCTACGGCTTGCTGGCAATCTGCGAAGGGATGGGCATGGCGAACGCGACAATTATTGAACGTTTATAGAAGAAAGGGGCAGCATACATGAAATTTTCAGATGTCAAAGCAGTTGTGACTGGAGGGGCTTCTGGCCTCGGGGAGGCGACAGTCCGCCGTATTGCAGCAGGCGGCGGCAAAGCGGCCATCTTTGATTTGAACAAAGAACGGGCGCTTGCGCTTGTTGTGGAGCTCGGGGAAGAAACGGCCGCTTATTTTGAGACGAATGTGGCCGATGCGGCACAAGTGGAAAAGAATTTTGCAGAAGCGGTTGGACGCTTCGGTTCGATCAATGCAGTTGTCAATTGTGCAGGTATCGGGACGCCTGGCAAAGTCGTTTCGAAAGGCGCGCCGATCGACCTCAGCCAATTTGAAAAAGTCATCCAAGTGAACTTGGTCGGTACATTCAACGTCATCCGGGTGGCAGCTGCAGCGATGCAGCAAAATACGCCGAATGACGAAGGGGAGCGTGGCGTCATCATTTCGACGGCTTCAGTGGCTGCGTATGAAGGGCAGATCGGACAAGCTGCCTATAGCGCTTCGAAAGGCGGCGTCGTGTCAATGACGCTGCCGATTGCACGTGAACTTGCGCGCGATGGCATCCGCGTCCTGGCAATTGCGCCAGGACTGATGCAGACGCCGATGGTTGACGGCTTGCCGGATGCGGCAATCGAGTCGCTGTCCCGTGCGGTGCCATTTCCGGCGCGCCTCGGCCGGCCGGCAGAATATGCCCAATTGGTGCAGAGCATGTTGGAAAATACCATGCTGAACGGTGAAGTGATCCGCCTTGACGGAGCAATCCGCATGCAGCCGAAATAAACGATAGGGGGAACTGGAAATGGCGAAATATCGTTTTGAAGAACAAGAGCACGAAATGTTCCGCAAATCACTCCGCAAATTTCTGGAGAAAGAAGCGGTTCCGCAATACGACCAATGGGAGAAAGACCACCTGATACCGAAATCGTTCTGGAAGCGCTTGGGCGACATGGGCTTTTTATGCCCGCAAGTTGAAGAGCAATACGGCGGCCTCGGCCTTGATTTCCGTTACGCGGTGATTATCGGGGAAGAAATGGAGCGAGTAGGCGCCAGTTTGACGGGTGTCGGCCTCCACAATGACATTACGGTGCCTTATATTGAAGCATACGGTACGGAAGAACAGAAGCAGCGCTGGCTGCCGGGCTGTGTGTCGGGTGAGTTTATCACTGCAATCGCTATGACTGAACCGGGTGCAGGGTCCGACTTGGCCAATATTTCGGCTACTGCCGTGCGCGATGGCAGCAATTACATCGTCAATGGCCAGAAGACCTTCATTACCAACGGCATCAATTCCACGCATGTGGTGGTCGTAGTCAAAACCGACCCGAAAGCGGAGCCGAAGCATCGCGGGATTTCACTGCTTATGGTCGAAGAAGGCATGCCTGGCTTCACGAAAGGGCGCAAGCTCGATAAAGTTGGGCTTCATGCGCAAGACACGTCTGAGCTGTATTTTGAGGATTGTGTCGTGCCGGTCGAAAACCTCATCGGCGAGGAAAATAAAGGCTTTACATATTTAATGGAAAAATTGCAGCAAGAACGTCTGGTAGTGGCGCTTGCTGCCCAGACGGCTTCGGAAGATATGCTTGAAATGACTTTGGATTACGTCAAATCAAGAAAAGCGTTCGGCAAACCGATCGGCTCATTCCAGAATTCGCAGTTTAAGCTAGTTGAAATGGCCACTGAAATCGAATTGGGCCATTCCTTCCTGGAATCGCTCATCGAAGACCATATGGCGGGCAAAGACATCGTTTCGAAAGTGTCGATGGCGAAATACTGGCTGACGGACACCGCCAAAAAGATTGCGGGCGAATGCATGCAGCTTCACGGCGGCTACGGCTATATGGAGGAATACAAAATTGCGCGCCGTTATCGGGATATCCCGGTGGCTGCGATTTACGCCGGCTCCAACGAAATCATGAAGACGATCATTGCCAAACGGATGGGCTTGTAAATGGAGGGGGCGCTGAAGGGGATCCGTGTGCTGGATGTGACCTATTATGTTCCTGGTCCGTATGCGGGCATGCGCCTCGCGCGGATGGGAGCGGAAGTGATCAAAATCGAACCGCCAGCAGGCGATCCCGCCAGGTATATGGGCGGTGGATTGGTGCATGAAGCCAATAATGCCGGCAAAACCATTGTCGCCATCGATTTGAAGTCGGAAGAAGGCCTCCAGGAAATGCGTGCTTTGGTGGGAACGGCGGATGTCCTTTTGGAAACCTTCCGTCCAGGGGTCATGGAAAAGCTCGGGCTAGGCTATGAAACGTTGAAGCGCATCAAACCCGATTTGGTGTACTGCTCGCTTTCGGGCTATGGCCAAAAAGGTCCGCTCGCATTGCTTGGCAGCCACGATTTGAATTATATGGCGTTGTCCGGTGCGCTCGAACAGATGTCGGACACCGTCGGACGCCCTGTGCATCCCACCAATACATTTGCCGATTATACAGGTGGGCTATTGGCTGCAGAACAGATTTTGTCAGCGCTGCTGCGAAAATCCCGCACAGGCGAAGGGGGGCATTTGGATATTGCTTTGGCAGAAGCGATGGCTGAGTTTCAAGGCAATCACGATATTTACCAAAGCCGGGGAGTTTCCGAAAGCGGCATTCCTGAAATTGGCGGCTCCCGCATCAGCTACGCAATTTATGAAACAAAAGACGGACGTTACGTTACCCTTGGAGCGCTGGAAGAGAAATTTTGGCATAATTTCTGTGAATGGGCTGGCCGTCCCGAATGGCGGAGCTGGGGCGCAAAGACCTTAGGAAGCCTGGAGCATGCGCAAGTTGCCGCTTTGTTCAAAGAGCGGATGTGGCAAGAATGGTATGAGGCGTCGTTAACAGTTGATTGCTGCCTTGCCCCGGTGCTGAAAGCGCATGAACGCTTTCAGCATCCTCAATTCAAGGCGCGTGAAAATTTCAAACAGCAGGTACAGGATGAAAAATGATGAAAAGGAGCTGGTTGTTTTATGATGGACGCACCGTTGTTATTGTCTTCATTCGTCAAAAGGGCTGAACGTTATTTTCCGGAGAAATTGATCATTTCGCGCACGGGGGAAAATACGATCCACCGCATCCCGTATAAAGATTTTGCCAAACGCACGCGCCAATTGGCTGCGGCGTTGGAGAAAATCGGCATGGGCCGGGGTGTGAAAGTCGGCAGTTTCGCCTGGAATCATCATCGCCATTTGGAATTGTATTTCGGCGTGCCTGGCGCAGGTGCGATTTTGCATATGGTCAATATCCGTTTGTCTCCCGAACACATCATTTATGTCATCAACCACGCAGAAGATGACATCCTGCTAGTGGACCATGATTTGTTTCCACTGATTGAAAAAATTGCCCCTCACCTCAAAACGGTCAAGCATTTCGTCATCATGAAAGATGGCTTGGACTTGCCTGAAACGCAGCTCGAGAATGTCCATTCTTATGAACAATTGATGGCGGCTGAAGACGGCAGCTACGAGTTCCCGGAAGACCTGGACGAAAATACGCCGGCTGGCATGTGCTATACATCGGCTACGACTGGCAATCCAAAAGGCGTCGTCTATACGCATCGCGGGCTGGTGCTGCACAGCTATGCACTCGGCATGGCAGACTCCATGGCGCTTTCAGAGCGGGACATCGCATTGTCAATCGTGCCGATGTTCCACGCCAATGCATGGGGGCTGCCGTTTGCGGCGGTATTGTTCGGCACGACGCAAGTGCTGCCTGGGCCGGGCTTCGCGCCAGGCATGCTGCTGGATTTGATCGAACAGGAAAAAGTTACATTGACCGCCGGCGTGCCAACAATCTGGCTCGGCGTGCTGAAAGAACTGGAAGCCAATCCACGCAATATCGACACGCTGCGCATGATCATCTGCGGCGGTTCGGCATCGCCGAAAGGCCTGATCCGCGCATTTGAGGAAAAATACCATGTGCCGTTCGTCACCGGCTACGGCATGACTGAAACGTCGCCGCTTGTCAGCTTGGCCGTAACCACTTCCGCGATGGAGGGCTTATCGATGGATGAGCGGATCGAGCGCCGGTCAATGGCCGGTCTCCCGATGCCTGGCCTGGAAGTGCGCATTGTCAATGAAAACGGCGAAGCGCCGTGGGACGGCGAGACGATGGGTGAACTGAACGTCAAAGGCGCCTGGATTGCAGATGAATACTACAAGGATGAACGGACGGCAGATGCCTTCCGTGACGGCTGGCTGTATACCGGCGACATCGCGGTCATCGAGCCGGACGGCTATATCAAATTGACGGACCGCACAAAAGATCTGATCAAGAGCGGCGGTGAATGGATTTCCTCCGTCGACCTCGAAAACGCGTTGATGACCCATGAAGCGGTGTTTGAAGCCGCGGTCATCGCCATCCCGCATGAAAAATGGCTCGAACGCCCCTTGGCGTGCATCGTGCTGAAAGAAGGCTACCGGGAAGACGATGCCATGAAGGCGGAATTGTTGGCCTACCTGGAAAGCCAATTCGCCAAATGGTGGGTTCCGGACGATGTGGTGTTCCTGAAGGAAGTGCCGAAGACGTCCGTCGGGAAATTCTTAAAAGCCGCGCTGCGCAAGGAAATGGCAGGACATTATGGGTGAGAAAATTATTCGCTATATAAGTTGAGCTAGTGATTATTCATAAACGATACTCCGCAAAACAGCTGCGAAGCTATTGGTCGAAGGTCCTTCGGCTGATAGCTTTGCGACGAAGCGCAAAGCGCTGCAGGAGCAGTACGGTTTTCTCCGCTGTTTTGCTCCGTATCGAGAGATATCACAGCGAAGGCGCGTCAAAGGGCTAGGCGAAGCTATGAGACGAGTGTTCTTCTCGGCTCATGGCAAGAGCCTTGCCCAAAGCGTCCGAAGCGATTTTTAATATGATATTTTATTAGTTCAACTTAATATAAAAACATATGACTTGACAGAATAAACGAAACCTTTTAATATGAGGGACAACTTGTTGAACGAGCGGCAAGTCTATTTGAGAGAAGAGCCTAGAAAAGTTAAGAATAGAAGAGTGTACAAATCGAGGATTGAGACGAGTAGGCAAGGGGATCCATTTTAGAGAGTCAGCGGCTGGTGGAAGCTGATTGGATCACTTGCGCGAATGGACTTAGGAGAGCTGGCCAGAAAGCGGAAGCGAGTAAGGCAGACGTAAGCCCTGCGTTAAAGGGAAAGGCGAAGAGCCTGTTTTAAGTGAGTGCAAAATTTGCATTAATGCGTGGTGGTACCGCGGTTTAACCCGTCCCCGCAACCGGATATCTGTCCGGTTGCGGGGATTTTTGCATTTAAAAACGAGTTGAGGAGAGCTGAAAAATGAGCAGAGCAGAGAATATGACAGAACAGCAGATGCTGGAAAAATCACGCAGTTTATTGAACGGAGATATGGAAGACGCACAAATCAAGGAGTTTTTGATCGGTCTGCATGAAAAAGGCGAGACGGCTGATGAACTAGTGGGATTGGTGAAGGCGATGCGGGAGAAAGCCATCGCACTGCCGGAAGTGTCGGGAGAACTGGTTGATGTTTGTGGAACCGGCGGGGACCGGTCTTACAGTTTCAACATCAGCACTTTGACCGCATTTGTTTTAGCAGGAACCGGAATGACGGTGGCAAAACACGGCAATCGCAGCGTCTCGAGCAAAACAGGCAGCTCGGATGTGCTGGAAGCACTCGGCATCGCTGTTGATTCGGATACGGAGAAAATTCCCGGGATGCTCGAGGGGACAGGAATCGCTTTCTTGTTCGCCCCGGTGATCCATCCGGCACTCGGCAAATTGCGGGACATCCGCAAAAACATCGGTACGCCGACCATCTTCAATCTGGCAGGGCCGCTCGCGAACCCGCTGCCTGTCACGGTTCAAATGACCGGCGTCTACCGCCGCGATATGATGGAGCCAATGGCTGACGCATTGATGCGTCTAGGCCGCAAGCGTGGAGTGATCGTCCACGGTGCAGGCGGCTTGGATGAATTGTCGCTTGCGGGAACCAATGAATTGATCTTTTTTGATGAAACTGGCAAGCACGCGTCGACGTTCCATCCGCATGAAGCGGGTCTTGAAGTGGCACCAATCGAAGCGATCCGCGGCGGGGAACCGGAACGCAACGCGGAAATTTTCATGGATGTATTGAATGGCAATGAAAGCCCCTACCTCGATACGGTCGCTTTGAACGCAGGTGCCTGCCTTTACGCAAGCGGCCACGCGGCAAGCATTGCGGAAGGCGTGCACCAGGCGCGAAAATCGATTTTGTCAGGAGAAACCGCTCGGGTTTTCGAACTGCATAGATTAACTTCGGAGGTGTGTGTATGACAATCTTGGACCAAATCATTGAAACAAAACGCATAGAGATACAAGGGTATAGCGAAGCAGCAGAGGTTCAGGAACAATTTCCGGCAAAAACCTTGTTGATTTCCCATCTGCAGGAACGGCGGGGGGTCGTTGCGGAGATCAAACGCGCTTCTCCTTCGAAAGGCGACATTTCCACGGATGTGGATGTTGTTGCACAAGCTAAGAAATACGAAGCGGCCGGAGCAGCAGCGATTTCGGTATTGACCGATGAAAGTTATTTCAAAGGATCGATCGAAGACTTGCGCCAAGTGGCGAGGGCGGTATCGATCCCGGTCCTGTGCAAAGATTTCATCGTCAGCGAAATCCAGGTCGACCGGGCGAAAGCGGCAGGGGCGACCATTATCCTGCTTATTGTAGCGGCACTTGAAAAAGAGGAGCTTCACCGGCTATTCGCTTACGCGGAGTCTGCGGGCCTTGAAGTGCTCGTTGAAGTGCACGACAGCGAGGAACTGGCAAGCGCACTCGAATTAGACGCGCAATTGATCGGTATCAATAATCGTGATTTGAAGACGTTTGAGGTGTCGCTCGAACGGACGGCCGAATTGGCAAAAGAATTCCCGGGCGACGGCAAGCGTGTATTGATAAGCGAAAGCGGCCTTGCGACAAAGCAGGATGCCGCGTTTGTATTCGGTCACGGGGCGTCAGGCGTGCTGGTCGGCGAAGCGCTGATGCGTGCGGCTGACCCGGGCTCATGGATTCAAGAAGCGACTTCAGAGGAGGCGGCGAAATGACGAAAGTGAAAATTTGCGGCCTCATGGAAGTCCAGCACGTAAAAGCTGCTGGACAAGCGGATGCCATCGGTTTTGTCTTTGCGCCAAGCAAGCGGCGGATCAGTGTGGAAAAAGCGGCAGAACTTGCGAAGCATGTGCCCGCAGGCGTCGATAAAATTGGTGTTTTCGTCAATGCAGCACTTGAAGAAATTGAGAGGACTGTCCGCGAAGTGCCGTTGACAATGGTCCAATTGCACGGCGATGAACCGGATGAGCTCGTGCAGGCGATTTCGGTGCCAGTCGTGCAGGCTTTCTCAATTCGCACCACAGCAGATGCCGAAAAGCTCGGCCGGTCAGTTGCTGATTTCGTTTTGGTGGACGCCCCGGGAACGGATTACCGCGGGGGCAGCGGCCATGTATTTGACTGGACGTTATTGGCAGGGGCTGGAATAGACACTTCCCGGCTGATTGTTGCCGGTGGATTGAATCCGGACAATGTGGCCGCGGCAATTGGGCAGACACAGCCGTTCATGGTGGATGTCTCGAGTGGAGTCGAAACAGAAGGCGTCAAAGACGCCGTGAAAATAAAGCATTTTATTCAGAAAGCGAAGGGTGATTCGATGCAGGAGACAATAGAGAAAGTTGGGTTTTTCGGTAAATACGGTGGACAATTTGTTCCGGAAACCTTGATGAAGGCGGTCAAGGAACTGGAAGATTCATATACGGAAGCAAAAGATGACCCGGAATTTCAGAAAGAATATCACCATTACCTGAAAGAATATGTCGGGCGCGAACAGCCTCTGACGTATGCAAAGCGTTTAACGGAGGCGTGGGGTGGACCGAAAGTCTATTTGAAGCGTGAAGATTTGAACCATACTGGCGCTCATAAGATCAATAACGCGATTGGCCAGGCATTGCTTGCCATGCGCATGGGCAAACGCAAAATTGTTGCGGAAACAGGAGCAGGGCAGCACGGCGTCGCAACAGCGACAGTGTGCGCATTATTTGACCTCGATTGCGTCATTTTCATGGGCGAAGAAGACATCAAGCGCCAGCAGCTCAATGTGTTCCGCATGAAATTATTGGGCGCGCGCGTTGAAAGCGTCACAAAAGGCAGTGCAACATTAAAAGATGCGGTCAATGAAGCGCTGCGCTACTGGGTCACGAATGTGGAAGATACACATTACTTGATCGGCTCTGCGCTGGGGCCGCATCCGTTCCCGACGATGGTGCGGGATTTCCAGAGTGTCATCGGCGAAGAAACGAAGCGCCAAATTGTGGAGCACGAAGGGCGTTTGCCAGATACCATCTTGGCGTGCGTCGGCGGCGGCAGCAACGCCATCGGCATGTTCTACCCGTTCTTGAAAGACGAGTCGGTGCGGTTGATCGGTGTTGAAGCGGCCGGAGAAGGAACAGAAACTGAAAAGCATGCGGCAACGATGACGAAAGGTACCGAAGGCGTCTTGCACGGCGCATTCATGAAGCTGTTGCAATCGGATTCGGGCCAAGTGCTGGAAGCCCATTCGGTTTCCGCTGGCTTGGATTATCCTGGAATCGGACCTGAGCACGCGTATCTTGCGGATATCGGGCGTGTTGAATACAAAGCGATCACTGATGCTGAAGCACTTGAGGCGGTCATTTCCTTTTCACGTTTGGAAGGCATCATCCCGGCGCTCGAAACGGCTCATGCAATTTCGCAGGCGGAGAAGACGGCCAAAGAGATGAACAAGGATGAAATTCTGGTTATCTGCGTTTCGGGGCGCGGCGATAAAGACATGGCGACTTACGCCGAGAAATTGGAGGGGTTGGCATGAACAGGCTTTCGGTATTGAAAGAAAACGGCGAGAAAGCTTTTGTGGCTTATATCATGGCTGGAGACGGAGGGCTGGATCGGCTGAAAGAGCAGGTCCAATACCTTCAGGAAGCCGGCGTTACTGCTATTGAGGTCGGCATCCCCTTTTCGGATCCTGTAGCGGATGGGCCAACGATTGAAGCGGCGGGTGACCGTGCGCTGAAAGAAGGCGTGACGCTGGAAAAGGTATTGAATGAGATGGCGGGCTGGACATTCGAAGTGAAAGTGCCGCTGCTGATTATGACGTACCTGAACCCGGTCATCAAATTCGGAGTGGAGCGCTTCGCCAAACAAGCGAAAAGCGCAGGCGTCTCCGCTGTCATCATTCCGGATCTTCCTTACGAACATCGGCAGCTGGCTGAGACATATTTGAAGAAAGAAGATATGGCGCTTGTCCAATTGGTCACGTTGACAACGACTGAGAAGCGTTTGGACGCGATTTTGCAGGAAGCGGAAGGCTTTGTCTACGCGGTCACAGTAACCGGCATCACTGGCGCACGGGATGAAATGTCCAACGATGTCCGGACGTTCATGCGGCGTGTGCGCGAAAAGAGCCCGGTACCTGTCTACGCAGGCTTCGGAATTTCGAAAACCCATCACGTCGACCTGCTGCGCGATGATGTCGACGGATTTATTGTCGGGAGCGCCATTGTCCAAGCCTTTTATGAAGATAAAATCGAAGACATCAAACCCCTCATAGAAGCGGTGACTGCCCCTAATCCGGTATAATTCCGGATAGGAGGGATCAATTCATGTTTAAACCAGTCTCTGCACAATTTTTTGATGCACCGACCCTCGAATTGGCGCGTTCTCTGCTGGGCCAGCTATTGGTCCACGAAACGCCAGCCGGAACGGTCGCAGGGCGCATCGTTGAAACGGAAGCTTATATGGGAGCGGAAGACCGTGCTGCCCATAGTTTCGGCAACCGCCGCACAAAGCGCACAGAAATCATGTTCGGCAAAGCCGGCAGTGTTTATACGTACCAAATGCATACCCATACTTTGGTCAATGTCGTCAGCGGACCTGTGGATACGCCGCGTGCAATTTTAATCCGCGCAGTCGAGCCTGTCGAAGGCATCGATTTGATGGCGGAATTGCGCGGCAAGCACCTGCCGATCAAGCAGTGGACGAGCGGCCCTGGAAAGTTGACCAAAGCGATGGGCATCACAATGGATTATTACGGCCATTATTTTACAGAGCGCCCGCTGTATATCGCAGAAGGCGATCCGGTCCACGCAATTGTGGAAGGCCCACGGGTCGGCATCGCCAATTCGCAGGAAGCTGTCCATTATCCGTACCGTTTTTGGGAGCAGGACAATCCGTTCGTTTCCAAATTCCGCTAATCTTAGTGTTTAAATTAGTTTTCTCGTGGAATACTAAGGGAGACTAAATAAACGAGGAGTGGAAGATGATGGCGAAAATTGCAACGTTAATTACTGACATGTTTGAAGATGTGGAATATACAGACCCGACGAAAGCGTTCAACGAAGCGGGCCATGAAGTCTTTACGATTGAAAAGGAAGCCGGCAAAGAAGTCACAGGCAAGCAAGGCGAAGCCACGGTGACGATCGACAAGGGCATCGACGAAGTCAGCCCGGATGATTTCGATGCATTATTCCTGCCAGGCGGATTTTCGCCGGATCAATTGCGCGCGGACGACCGTTTCGTGAAATTTACGAAAGCATTCATGGATGCGCAAAAACCGGTCTTTGCCATTTGCCACGGACCGCAATTGCTGATTTCAGCTAAAGCCCTGGAAGGACGCGACGCTACCGGCTTCAAATCGATTCAGACGGACATGGAATATGCCGGCGCGAAAGTGGTCGACAAAGAAGTGGTTGTCTGCCAGAACCAATTGGTGACAAGCCGCCAACCCGACGACCTGCCGGCGTTCAACCGCGAAGCGTTGAAGCTGCTTGAAAACTTGGGATAATGAAACACAGTGAGGCCCCGCGATTGCGGGGCTTTTTTATTTGTGGTGAAGCAGAAGATGCGAGTGAGCAGGCCTTGCTGCAAGTAAAATACGGCTTACTGCAAATGAAATAGAGACGCTGCAAGAACACTGAAAATGCCGCAGGCAACAGCTGATTTTCTGCAAGTAAACTTGGATTCACCCCTTGAACTTATAAGCAAACACTTATATAATGTGACAAGTACGAATAAAAGAAGGTGAAAAAATGGATTATCTTCAAATGGAGTCATATTTAAAAGCGATCGGCGATCATAACCGCATGCTTATCTTAAAGTATTTGATGACGGAATCGCTGTGCATCTGCGAATTTACGGAATTGATTGATATGACGCAGCCGGCCATCAGCCAGCACATGCGGAAACTAAAGCAGGCGGAACTCGTCACTGAAGAAAAGCGCGGGCGCTGGACGATCTGGTCGCTTAATATCCGCCATCCGCTGTATCCGATGCTCATCCACTTATTGAGTTTGCTGCCGGAGCCGGAGCGGACCGTGGCAAGCTTAGTGGCCGAAGGGAAAAAAGTAGTTTGTGAATAGGGAGTTGTGTTGAAAGTGGATATTTGGTCAGCCAGTTTGATATTTTTGATTACCTTAGTATTTGTAATTTGGCAGCCGCGCGGGCTGTCGATCGGATGGTCTGCGATTGCAGGGGCGCTTGTCGCTTTGCTTGTCGGCGTTGTTGATTTCGGCGATGTCTGGGAAGTGACGGGCATTGTCTGGAACGCGACGCTGACATTCGTCGCGTTGATCATCATTTCGTTGATCCTCGATGAAATCGGCTTTTTCGAATGGGCTGCGCTGCACATGGCGCGCTACGCCAAAGGCAGCGGCATCCGCATGTTTTTGCTGGTCATTGCGCTTGGTGCAGTAGTTGCCGCGTTATTCGCCAACGACGGAGCGGCGCTGATTTTGACGCCGATCGTCCTGGCGATGGTGCGTGCGTTGAAGTTCAAAGATACGATGATTCTGCCATTCATCATGGCATCCGGCTTTATTGCCGATACGGCATCGCTGCCGTTTGTCGTCAGCAACCTCGTTAACATCGTCTCTGCTGACTTCTTCGACATCAGCTTTGCACAATACGCGTTGAACATGTTCTTGCCGAATTTGTTCAGCGTAGGGGCGAGCATGCTGGTGCTGTATTTGTATTTCCGCAAAGACATACCTGCACATTTTGACGAAGGTGCTTTAAAAAAACCGGCCGAGGCATTAAAAGACGTAAAAATGTTCCATCTGTCTTGGGCTGTCCTGGGCGTCTTGCTGGTCGGTTATTTCATCAGCGATCCTTTGGGAATTCCGGTATCGTTCATCGCGGGGGCAGTTGCCATCATCTTCTTGGCAATTTCCCGCAGAAGCGAAGCGGTGGAAACAATGACCGTTTTGAAAAACGCACCATGGGCCGTAGTGTTCTTCTCAATCGGCATGTATGTCGTCGTCTACGGGCTGCGCAACGCGGGGCTGACATCGGTGCTCGCCACGGCAATCGAATGGACGGCGAGCCACGGCTTATTCGCTGCAACAGTGGGAATGGGCTTTATCGCAGCAATCTTGTCATCCATCATGAACAATATGCCGACTGTGATGATCGATGCACTGGCCATCTCCGAAACGAACACGACCGGCGTCATCCGCGATGCGCTGATTTATGCCAACGTCATCGGCTCGGACTTAGGCCCTAAAATCACGCCGATCGGTTCACTGGCAACCTTGCTGTGGCTCCATGTCCTGAAAACGAAAGGCGTGGAAATCAGCTGGGGCTATTATTTCAAAGTCGGCATCATCTTGACGGTTCCGATCCTTTTCATTACGCTGACGGGCTTATACCTGTCGCTGTTATTGCTCAATTAAATCCCGGCACAAAGCCGAAAAAAAGACAAGGCCGAGCGAAATCCGCTCTGCCTTGTCTTTTTGGTTTTTCGATTGGAACTTGGCAATTGGTGAATAGCGGTCAATCCAGAAATTTAGCCATGTAAATTTCGTTGTAAGGCTTGCCGCCGATCATTAATGCTTTCTCGCGAATACCTTCTTCTTTGTAGCCTGATTTCTCATACAGTTTGCGGGCAGCGTTGTTTTCTTCGACAACCGTCAGCTCCAGGCGATTAACACCTTTTGATTTTGCCCAGTTTTCCGCTTTTTCCAGTAAAGAAGTGGCCAGGCCTTTGTTTTGGGCGCTTTTCTGGATGCCCAGGACGATGGCTGCACGATGGGCTGCGCGGGCGGCTGTATTGCCGATGACCATCAAGTATCCGACATGTTCACCGTTCAAGATAGCGATGAAGATAGTGGAATGGCCTTGCTGCTTCCATTCAATTATCTGTTTGCGCATGCTCTGGGTAGATTGGATGCGTTCATCTTTCCCATAAAGCATATACTCGGATTCGCCTTCGACCAGTTTCTGGAGGGCGATCAATGACCGGGCATCGCCGTGTTCCGCTTGGCGGATCAGGAGGACGTCTTCATTGCCGGACGATGAACCGTCGCCTTCAGCTGGATTGATCCGCTCGAAAGTGACAAAGCGGTTCGTCATCACATCACTGACATAATAGCCTGCATCCATCCAAGCGTGGAAATGCTTAGCAGGCGGTTTTGTTTTTTTCCACCAACTTTTGTTCAAATAAGCGGCATTGGGCAATTGCTGCCCCATAATTTGTTCGATTTCAGTAAAAGACAAAGTAATTTTTTGAGATGATGCAGAAGCAAAATAATCGGCCAAAGGGATGTATTTTTTTTCCAAAATTATAGTCAATCTAAACGCTCCTTTCTTGAAAAGAATAAAATTAGTTGTGGTGATTATATCATTTGT